>JBIIFI010000129.1:0-3871 GCA_044237405.1 Candidatus Nanopelagicales bacterium
AGCGGGCGCATCTCGCCCGTTTGATCGCGATCGCGATGGCTTTGTTATGGGCGAGGGCGCAGCAATTATCGTCCTGGAATCTGAAGAGTTTGCTAAGGCGCGCGGCGCAAAAATTTATGCTACTTATGCTGGTCAAGGTATTGCTGCTGATGCTCATCACATTGCTCAACCCGAACCAGAAGGTCGTGGCGTAATACTTGCGATGAACCGTGCACTTGCTGATGGTGATCTTTCCACCAAGGATATTTTCCACGTCAACGCCCACGCCACCAGTACTCCTGCCGGTGACGTAGCTGAAGCTAAAGCAATTCGTAAGGTCCTTGGCTCCGATAGTGACCATGCACCTGTTACTGCCGTTAAAGGTGTTGCTGGTCACTTGCTCGGTGGCGCGGGATCACTTGCTGCGCTTGCCTCAATTTTGGCAATCAAAAACCGCATCGTTCCCCCAGTTGGAAACCTTGTGAACTTGGCAGATGGCGTTGAAATTGACGTAGTTATGTCCACGCCACGCGAACTTCCAACCGGTGACATTGCTGCACTTAGCAATTCATTTGGCTTCGGTGGCCATGACATTGTGTTGGCATTCCGGAATTACTCATGAGCGCTGTCATTGACAAAAAGTTAATGGCGAATGCTCGCCTCACTGCGCTATTTGATGCTGGAACTTTGCAGTATCTAGCTGGTCAAATTGAAGGCGTCGGCGCAGTTTCGGCAACTGGCAAGATCAATGGTCGCGCAGTAGTTGCCTTTGCAAACGATCCTTCTTTCCAAGGTGGCGCTCTTGGCGCTGCTGAAGGCGCAGTAATTGTCGATGCTTATGCCGTAGCGATGAAAGAGCAATGCCCAATCGTTGGTATTTGGCATTCTGGTGGCGCGCGCTTACAAGAAGGTATCGGCGCTTTAAAACCATTCGGAGATATTTTCCGCGTGATGACACTTGCCTCAGGCAAGATTCCCCAAGTTTCCGTAGTGCTTGGCCCAGCTGCTGGTGGTGGCGCTTATGGTCCAGCGCTAACTGACATAGTGATCCTTGGTCCAGAAGGCCGCATCTTCGTTACTGGTCCAGATGTCGTGCGTTCTGTAACTGGTGAAGATGTCGACATGCTTCGCCTAGGTGGACCTGAGCCTCATGGTCGCCGAAGTGGTGTGGTTCACGTTGTCAGCGAGACTGAAGAACAAGCTATCGCCGATACCCGCAACATCACCGACTTACTTGGCAACCAAGGCATGTTGGATACTTCAAAAATTTCTGATGTTGACATGGGCGCACTGCTACCTGAGCAAAACAACCGCGCCTACGACGCACACCCAATTGTTGATTCAGTTATTGATGCTGGCACTGGAATTGAATTGCATCCGCGTTGGGCACCAAACATCATCACTACCCTGGGTCGCTTTGGTGGTCGCACAGTTGGGGTAATTGCCAATAACCCACTTCGACTAGGCGGCTGCTTGGATGCAACATCTGCCGAGAAGAGCGCGCGCTTTGTTCGTATGTGTGACGCACTTGGCGTACCAATGATCGTCATGGTTGACGTACCTGGTTACTTACCAGGTGTTGGCCAAGAATGGGATGGCGTTGTTCGTCGCGGCGCAAAATTACTTCACGCTTTTGCTGAATGTGTTGTTCCGCGAATTACCTGTGTTACGCGCAAGTCTTACGGCGGCGCATACATCGCAATGAACTCCAAAGCACTTGGCGCAACTCGTGTTATGGCATGGGAAGGCGCGGAAGTAGCCGTTATGGGCCCACTTGCTGCCATCCGCATCTTGCATCGCCGGCGGTTAGCTGAAGTTCCGCCTGAGCAAAAAGATGCTGTTGAAGCCGAGTTGGCCGAAGAGCACAAGATCACTGCTGGGGGACTTCCTAGATGTATTGAAATTGGCGCAGTTGATGAAATTGTGGCGCCGACAAAAACTCGCACTGCGATTGCTTCAGCTCTTAAGGCCGCAGCAAATCCAGATGGTTCATTTACGCGCGGAAATCACGGAAACATTCCGCTTTAATGTTTGCTGGTTAGTTAACTAACTTGATGGAGCCAGCGAACTGGTACACCATCACCGGCATAACGAAATGGTTCGAGTTCTCGATCCCATGGTCCACCCATAACTTCGTCAACAGCATCAACTAGTGACTTGTTCTGTGAGGCTGCAGCCATGATTGCATTGCGTAGTTTTTCATCTGAAATAAAACTCTCGCCGAAAACTCCCATTGGACTTCGCCAAATTCCTAGAGATGGTGTTGAAACAAATCGTTGACCATCAAAGCCCACGCTCGGTTCTTCAGTAATTTCAAATCTCAAGTTAGGAAAGCTGCGCAAAGTTGATGCCATCTTTGCGGATAGATCCGGGGCACCAACCCATGACATTTCACTGCGCACCGTGCCAGGAGCCACCGGTTGCTCAATCCAGTCAAGATTTACAGGTGTACCCAACAGGCCACCAATTGCCCATTCAATATGGGCTGTTAAAGCCCGCGGTGTGCTGTGAACAAACACAACTCCACGAGTCGTTGACGCATTCGCCATCTCTTACCTCCTAGCCAGCTACAAACTGTCTTCCCCGACACGCTGTAGCTCTCCTAGGAGTACTTAGAAAGAGAATAACCCCACCAGCAACACAAATCGCACCAGACCCAGGAATTTCTCTTAGATTTAGAAATTACCCTTAGTTTGCAGGGGTTTTCAGGCTAGAGCCACGCCACCGCTCCCAGGCCCGGCACCCAAACTCCACCGCCACGGCATAACCAGCGCCCAGCACAGCATCGAAGATATAGTGCTCGCCGCCAAATACCAGGGCAAAAAACATTAAGGCCACATAAAAAACTAAGAAGGCTTTCATCTTTATTCCGACACGAGCCCAGAAAAACAGTGCGATGGTTACTGCCATTCCTGCGTGTAGTGAAGGAATGGCAGCTACCTGATTCACGACACCTTGACCAAGGGAAATAATTTGACCGGCGATCGGCAGGCCGATTAACTCCCAGCCACGAGTTGCAATGCGAACTATCGGCTCACAAAGGCCTTCCCGCGCGGCATACCAAGGTGGCGCAGCTGGGATCAAAATATATGTTGCAAGGGCAGCAAAAGAAATAGTTATCACACGGCGAGCAAACTTTGCCCACAAAGCGCGATCCTTTACATACAAAACTCCCACAATCGCCCAAGGCGCCACAAAGTGCGAGACATAAACCAGGGCAACTAAAGACTCCCACCAAGCAATTTGATTTGGGTCGTAAAGGTGTTGCTGTAGCCAAACGGTTGGAATTTGGCCATCAAATAGCCAACCAAACCAGGAAAGCTCAATGTTATAGATCTCTTCAATCCGAACTTTGAATCCAAGAGTGTCTGCTGCCCCGCGCGAATAGTCATAGCCATAGAGCAAGGCAAAAAATGGAACCCAGTCTGCAAAAACTCGAAGCGGTCCAGTTGTAGTACCAACTGTGAAAGCCAGCGATGCAGTAATGATTATCAATAACTGAGTCGCGCGATCAAATGGGATGCCTTGCCAAAGCACATACCCAATTGTTAGTCCTAGCCAGATTCCGACCGCGAACTTACGTTCGGCGGGCCAATTCATCATTAGGTGAGGTTTACTTTCTTTTTGCGTTCGTACCAGCCTATTGGGCAAACTCGGATTCGCTAACTAAACCCACTCAGTCGAAACTGTGTAGCGATCAACAACTTCCCGTATCGGATCTACTCCAATTCCAGGACCCGTAGGCACATCGATGTGCCCATCTACTAGCACGAACGGCTCAGTGGTATCTACTTCGTAATAGCGAGATGAAGCTGAAGTATCGCCTGGCAATGTGAAATTGGGAAGTGCAGCTAAGGCTAGGTTTGCAGCTCTACCAATTCCGGTTTCTAAC
>JBIIFI010000130.1:0-3867 GCA_044237405.1 Candidatus Nanopelagicales bacterium
AAATCGTCTCTCAGAAAATCCAGCTAACGAAGTATTAGTTCTGGAAGCTGGACGCAAAGACTCTTGGTGGGATGTCTACATTCACATGCCAGCCGCGCTTACGTTTCCAATTGGCAATAAGTTTTATGACTGGCTATATGAAACCGATCCGGAGCCGAACATGAATGGTCGACGGGTGCATCAAGGTCGTGGCAAAGTTCTCGGCGGCTCTGGCTCAATTAATGGCATGATTTTCCAGCGTGGCAATCCGATGGATTACGAACGTTGGGCTGCCGATGAAGGTATGCAGAGCTGGGACTTTGCCCATTGCCTGCCTTACTTCAAGAAAATGGAAAATGCCACTGGTGTCCCAAATGACAAGACTTATCGTGGGCATGATGGCCCGCTCTACTTGGAAAAAGGCCCAGCCAAAAATCCGCTCTTCAAAGCATTTTTTGATGCAGCCGTTGCTGCTGGTTTCAATCGCACTGATGATGTAAACGGTTTTAGCCAAGAAGGTTTTGGACCTTTCGATAAAAATGTCAAAAAAGGTCGTCGCTGGTCATCAGCTCGCGCTTACTTGCACCCAGTAATGCATCGCAAGAATTTAACTATTCAAACCCGGCACCAAGTCCATCGAGTAATTTTTGAAGGTGACAAAGCCGTGGGCGTTGTTGCCCAGCGAGGAAAAACAATAACTGAGTACCGGGCTAAAAATGTTGTACTTTGTGGTGGCGCAATAAACACACCACAAGTTCTCCAGCTCTCGGGCATTGGACCTGCGGAATTGTTAAAGCGCCACGGTATCCCAGTGGTTAAGGATTTACCTGGTGTTGGTCAGAATCTGCAGGATCATCTTGAGGTTTACATCCAGCATGCCTGCAAGCAACCAATCACCATGAATCCAAACCTTAAACTCTGGAAGCGACCATTCATTGGAGCCGCTTGGCTATTTGCGCGCAAAGGTCCCGGTTCGACAAACCACTTCGAAGGTGGCGGATTTGCTCGCTCTAATGACACCGTTAAGTATCCAAACTTGATGTATCACTTCTTGCCAATTGCAGTGCGCTACGACGGAACTGGGATCGAACAAGGACATGGTTATCAAGTGCACGTTGGTCCGATGTACTCAGATGCCCGAGGCCGAATTGAAATCACAAGCGCCGATCCAATGGCAAAGCCATCGATTCTGTTTAACTACCTATCCACTGAACAAGATAAGCGTGAATGGGTCGAGGCAATCGAAGTAACACGTCGAATTCTTTCGCAGTCTGCTTTCGATCAATACAGTGACGGTGAACTATCCCCTGGGCCACAGGTCCAAACTCCGGAACAAATCCTTGATTGGGTTCGCAAGGATGGCGAAACTGCATATCACCCGTCTTGTACCGCAAAAATGGGAACCGACGAGATGAGCGTCGTTGATCCAGCCACGATGAAAGTCCATGGTGTTGAAGGACTTTATGTTGTTGATGCGTCAGTGTTCCCTTATGTGACCAATGCAAATCTTTATGCGCCGACCATGATGGTTGCAGAACGCGCGGCAGATCTGATTCAGGAAAAAACTCCACTAGCACCTGAATATGTCGATTGGTTTAAGAGCAACTAGGTAGTAACTGCTGGAGTCCGCTCACGGCTATTAATAATTACCAAGCCAATCAAGATTAAGCTCGAGCCAATAATCTGCCAGATGTTAATCTCTTCGCCGATCACGATTATTCCCAGAGCAATTGCTACAAACAAGATCAGGTAGGTTGTATCACTTGCAATAGATGCACCTGCCTGTTTAATCAGAGTTTGAATCATGATGTAAGTAATACCGGTACCAACGATTCCCAGGATCAACATTGAAATAAGTGAGATCGAGGAAATTTCGGTAGATCGAGTCACAAACCAAGGCAATATCAAAGTGAAATGAATTGCGGCGCACAGCATTTGACCTGCAGCTATTGCAGTTGGTGACTCGGTTACTTTGGCGAAATTGCGTCTGGCATAAACCAAGCCTGCGGCATAACTCAGAGTTCCAATCAGGATTGCTGCGGTACCGCGCGCATTGAATTCCCCAAATCCCGACCAGGGATGAGCGATGAATAGCGCGCCTAAAAATCCCATACCTAACCCGGTCATGCGGCGCCAAGTGGGCTTTTCTTCTGGAATGAATGCGAGGACAAATCCCAGCGTCATCAACGGAACTAAGGCATTCCAAATACTTACTTGAACCGTAGAAATCAGGCTAACGCCAGTTGCCATTCCCACAAATGAAATGGTGTTAAAGAGCAGAGCTGCAATGTTTAATTTGATCCAGATTGCTTTGCCGCGCGGATAGTGATCTTTGGTTATCACCAGCACTATGGCCAAAGTTGCTGCTGCCAGTAAAGTGCGACCCCAAGCAACCTCAAGTGGTGAGAACGACTTCAGTGCATAGTGTGCCCACATGTAGTTGCCACCAAATAACACTGAAACCGTAATGAACAGCCCAGTGTGTGACTTGGTGGGTGTGGTCATCGATTATCAAGTGCAAGTGAAGCTAGTGCTGCGTTAACAATAGCTCCGGATGACAAATCATTCATGTTGTAAAGGTCTTTAACTGTTCCCGATTGACCGAACGAATCAACGCCAAGTGATACACATGGCACACCAATAGCTGATCCCATCCAAGCCATGGCATGGCTCGAGGCATCCTGAATTGTGACGATTGGTGCGCGATCGCCAATGACTGACCATAGTGGCCCCGGCAAACTTGGCGCCGAAGCGGTGCGAACTGCTTGACGAAGTGTGCGCTGCCACGAGCCGTACCAACGATCTGCACTGGTCACATCAACTACATGGGCCGCAACACCTTCACTACACAGCTCAACTGCTGCGGCAAGTACTTCTGGCATTACTGCACCTGATGCAACTAGATGCACCATCGGAACTCGTTCGCCATCATCATTGCCTCGAAGTTCTGGGAACTGCTCAAACGCATCAAACAATCGGTAGCCACCACTTAGTACTTGCCGGCGAAGTACGGCATCGCCAATTCGTTTGCGCGCTGCTTCAAATGGTGCTTGATCCAGTGGCCTGGTCGTTAAGCGGAAATAGAATGCACCATCATCATATGGCGCCGCTGTTTTTAATTCTGAAGGTCCGGCTGCCACTCGAGTGATGGCATCAGCAAGCATCCAACTAAGTGCGGTGCCATAGGTTGGCTCGATGAAAGTCACTCCTGGCAATTCCATACCAATTGATGCTGTAATCGTAGATTGATGTGCGCCGCCTTCAGGAGCTAGAGTCACACCACTTGGCGTTCCAGCAATAATGAATCGAGCTGCCGAATAAGTTCCGTAAATAAATGCATCTAACCCACGGCAAACAAACGGGTCATAAACCGTGCCAATTGGGATCAGTGGCTGATCCGATAAATCCCAAGAAAGTCCAAGCTGTCCAAGCAACAAGAATAAGTTCATTTCGCTAATGCCCAGCTCAATATGCTGGCCAGTTGGTCCTTCAACCCACTTCATCATTGGGTCTTCGTTCCAAGCGCGACGCTCTTGTGGCGAATAGATGCCATTTCGATTAATGAAGCCAGCTAAGTTCGTAGAAGTTGCCACATCGGGAGCGGTGGTGACCATATATTTATTGATTTCTTCGATTCGAGATAAATCAACCAGTACTCGACCAAAAGCTTCTTGCGTACTCAACGGTTTCGTGCCTGAGGCAATATCTGGCGCTGGAACCGTTAACTCCACGCCCTTTCGAATTGGCCCGCGATGTAAATCGTGTCGCCGCTGCGCGGCCAGAACTCCAGCTGGACTTTGCGGCTGGAAATCCGACCATTCATTCGCAGCGGTTAGACCTAATTCACCGCGGAAATTATCGATTTGCTCACCTGAAAGTAAGGCAGAG
>JBIIFI010000131.1:0-3854 GCA_044237405.1 Candidatus Nanopelagicales bacterium
GACTGCATTTTCGACTGCTTCGGCGCCAGAGTTAAACAGCGCTGAACGCTTTTCGTGATCTCCCGGAGTTAAGCGGTTAAGGGCTTCGCAAACTTCTACATAACCTTCGTAAGGTGTGACAGTAAAGCAAGTATGTGTGAATCTAGCGACTTGCTCTTGAACCCGTGCCACAACTTCTTCGGCAGCATTACCGACACCAGTAACTGCAATACCTGAACCCATGTCGATTAAGGAGTTGCCGTCTATATCAACGACGATGCCACCTGCGGCTCGTTCTATATAGATAGGTAGCGCGACGCCTACACCGCCACTAACTGCACTATTGCGACGATCCTGCATAGCCAAGGATTTTGGTCCTGGTACAGCGGTTACGAGGTTTCGCTCTTGGGCGATGCCATTTACTGGGGCTGAGATATTTGTAGCGGTCATGGAAACAATGTTAGACCCGAGGCGCAATCTCACAAGCCGACCCTGGGAAAAGGAAAAAACGCCTGACCCGCAGTTAGTGGCAGGGCAGATATAGGCGTACCGTATAGGGATATGAGCGCTATTTACCCATTTTGGATTGCCGGAAAGCCTGCCACCAGCGATGTTGTCGCAGACGTGATTCATCCAGGCGATGGAAAAGTCGTTGGACAGTACTACGTTCCTAATGCCGCACAGGTAGAAGAGGCGGTTGCAGCTGCCTGGGAATCGCGACATGCAGCCCGTCGAACTACTGCAGCGCAACGAGCTGATGCGCTAATGCACATCTCAAAGCGTTTGACAGAACGCGCCGAAGAAATCGCACAACTGATTTTGGATGAGAACGGCAAACCACTTATGTGGGCGCGTGCTGAATCGAGTCGAGCTGGAATGACATTTCGCTGGGCGGCCGAAGAAGTTCGCAGATTCTCAGGTGAACTACAAAGACTTGATACTGAAGCAGGTACTGCTGGAAGAATGGCGATCATCCGTCGATTCCCGCACGGCCCAGTACTTGGAATCTCACCATTTAACTTCCCAATGAATTTAGTGGCGCACAAAGTTGCACCAGCAATTGCGGTTGGCGCGCCAATCGTTATCAAGCCAGCACCAAGCACACCTTTGAGTGCTTTAGTCCTTGGTGAGATTCTTGCCGAGACCGACTTGCCGGCAGGTTCTTGGTCTGTAATACCCGTTGGCAACGAGGCCGCACCTGGCCTGGTAGCGGATGTGCGCTTGCCTGTGGTTTCCTTCACTGGATCAGACAAAGTTGGATTTGAAATCCAAAAAGCAGTTCCAAGTAAGCACATCACTCTCGAACTTGGTGGAAATGCTGCAGCAGTGGTTCTTGACGACTGGAACAGCGAAAAGGATATGACTTGGGCGGCTTCGCGCATTGCAACTTTTGCTAATTACCAAGCTGGACAATCTTGCATTTCAGTCCAACGAGTTCTGATACATGACTCTTTGTTCGAAGTCATGACTAAACGTATTGTTAGCGCAGTTGCTGCACTTCCAAATGGCGATCCACGAGATGAAAAGACTGTAGTTGGTCCGATGATCAATGAAGCTGCAGCTAAACGCGTCGAAGAATGGGTTAACGAGGCTGTTGCAGGTGGCGCCAAAGTTCTAACCGGTGGAAAGCGCAACGGCTCTTACTATGAACCAACTGTACTTTCTGATGTTCCCGTTGATGCAAAAGTTTCCTGCAATGAAGTATTTGGACCAGTGATGCTCGTTAATTCGATCGCTTCAACTCAAGAAGGCTTCGACATTGTTAATGACTCACCGTTTGGATTACAGGCAGGTGTATTCACACACGATGTGCAGACGGCATTCCTTGCACATTCTGAACTTGAAGTTGGCGGCGTAATCATTGGTGACGTGCCTACCTTCCGTTCGGATCAAATGCCATACGGAGGCGTCAAGGCTTCTGGAGTTGGTAAAGAAGGTTTGCGTCATGCGATGCAAGACATGACACATGAACGTATCTTGGTTTTGAGCGACTTAGCTCTGTAATTGATGAATTCAAAAAGCGTTCGCAGAGTCACTGTTCTTGGATCCACTGGGAGCATTGGCACGCAAACTCTTGACATCATCCGACAAAACATCGAGCGCTTCAAAGTAGTTGGTATTTCTGCAGGTGGTAGCAACCCGGTGTTGTTGGCCCAGCAGGCAATTGAGTTTGAAGTTGAGTACCTGGCTCTGGCTAACGCAACCGCAGCGCAAGATGTGCAACTTGAGCTTTACGCGCAAGCCAAACAGGCTGGTTATTCAGAAGGAAATTTCACGCTGCCAAAACTGCTAATCGGACCCCAAGCTGCCAGTGAGTTGGCTGCAGTTCCGGTTGATTTAGTAATGAATGGAATCACGGGCGCAGTCGGATTGCTGCCCACGGTCGCAGCTTTAAAATCAGGCGCCACATTGGCATTAGCTAATAAAGAATCACTTGTCATTGGTGGTTCGGCGGTCACAAAATTAGCTAAGCCTGGGCAGATCATTCCGGTAGATAGTGAGCACTCAGCCATTGCCCAATGTTTGCGCTCTGGTGAAAAATCCCAAGTGCGTCGGATTGTGTTAACTGCTAGTGGCGGTCCGTTTCGTGGCCGCACCCGAGATGAATTGGCAACCGTTTCTCCCGAGCAGGCGCTGGCGCACCCAACTTGGTCTATGGGGCCTGTGGTCACAATTAACTCGGCATCCATGATGAATAAGGGACTAGAAGTTATCGAAGCACATTTGTTGTTCGGTTTAGATTATGAACAAATTGATGTTGTGATTCACCCACAATCTGTAGTGCATTCCATGGTCGAGTTTGTAGACGGATCTACAATCGCGCAAGCCAGTCCTCCCGATATGCATTTACCGATAGCTCTTGGACTGGCCTGGCCAGATCGAATTCCAGATGCTGCCGAGTCCTGCGATTGGCAGAATCCAACATCTTGGACTTTTGAGCCCATGGATCAAGAAACTTTCCCCGCAGTTGCCTTAGCTAAACGGGCCGGAAGCATTGCAGGTACGGCGCCAGCAGTACTTAATGGTGCAAATGAAGTGGCCGTAGCAGCCTTCCTTGCAAATCGAATGGCATTTAATGAAATTGTTGAATTTGTTGCGCAAGTTTTGGATTTTCATTTGCAATCAAATTTTGTGTCAGACCAAGACCTGACAATAGAAGAAGTTTTGAAAGCTGCAGAATGGGCACAACAATATGGCGATGAGTTAATTGCTGCAAAGAATTAGGGGATAAGCATGTTGAGTTTGCTGGGAGTGCTCATATTTTCCCTCGGTCTACTGGCTTCAATTGCGTTACACGAAATTGGTCACATGGTTCCAGCCAAAAAGTTTGGCGTCAAAGTTCCGCAGTACATGGTTGGTTTCGGTCCAACTATTTGGTCTCGCAAACGTGGCGATACCGAGTATGGACTAAAGGCCATTCCATTGGGTGGATACATTCGAATGATCGGCATGTTTCCGCCGAATCCAAACGGCACGCAAGATAAAGAAAAACTTGGCCGCTTTGGGTTAATGATCGAATCAGCGCGCGAAGAAGTTCTTTCTGAGATTGCACCCGAAGATGAAGCGCGCACGTTTTATCGATTAAGTGTTCCAAAAAAATTGACGGTTATGTTCGGCGGACCGTTTATGAATCTAATCATTGCCACGATCCTGTTTACTATTGCGTTGAGCGGGATTGGCAGGGCAGAAGTAACTACAGCAGTAAGTGAAGTTGTGGCATGTGTACCGACTTCGGGTAATCCAAATGGAATTGCATCTACCAACGGTCAGTGTGCGGGAAGTGCGCAAACACCTGCAGCAGCAATTGGCCTCACTGCAGGCGATGTACTGATTTCAGTTAACGAAACTCCGATAACTGCGTGGGAAGATTTAGG
>JBIIFI010000132.1:0-3828 GCA_044237405.1 Candidatus Nanopelagicales bacterium
GAATTCCGCAATTGCTTTACCGAACTGCTTGCGTTCCTTTATGTAACCAGCAGCAAAATCAAGAGCGCCTTGCGCAATTCCAACGGCTTGAGCAGCAATTGCAATTCGGCTGTGATCCAAAGTTGTCATGGCAATGCTGAAGCCACCGCCAACATCACCGATACGACGGGTATCTGGAATTACAACGTTGTCTAGGTACACTTCCCGCGTTGGTGATCCTTTAATGCCTAGCTTCTTCTCCGGCGCTCCAAAACTAACTCCAGGATCATCTTTCTTTACGATGAAAGCAGTTATGCCGCCGCGCGCACCTTTATCTTTATCAGTAACGGCTAGCACGGTATAGATCTGACTCTCGCCGGCATTGGTGATCCACTTTTTCGATCCATTCAAAGTCCAAGAATCGCCAGTTGCAACAGCGGTAGTTTTCATCGCGCCGGCATCACTACCCGCATCAGTTTCGGATAACGCATAAGACCACAAAGTTTCACCTGAGGCTAAGCCCGGCAAAAATTCTTGCTTTAGTTCTTCACTGCCATTCATGATTACCGGAAGTGAAGCTAATTTGTTCACACCAGGAATTAAGCTAGTTGATGCGCAGGCTCTAGCAACTTCTTCCACAACGATCGCATAGGCCAAAGCATCTGCTTGGGCGCCGCCGTAAGCCTCTGGGACGTGAATCGCTTGTAGTTCTGCGGCGCGAAGGGCGTCATAGGCTTCCTGCGGGAACCGGGCATCCTCATCAACAGCTGCAGCATATGGCGCAATCTTGGCATCTGCCAGGGCGCGGACCACCGAGCGAAGTTCTTCGTGTTCGTCTGCAGTCTTATAAAGGTCGAAAGTGCTCAAAGCGTCTCCTGAAACATCAGATTGCATACAATCTTGCCACTTTTAGTTGCTCATTGCTAACGGAAGCCTTAATTTAGTTAAAACCCAACAAGAATTTGTAGTTAGATGTATACAAGAAGTGGGATTTTTGCCAGTTGGAGGGCACATGACGGATTCATTTAAGAATGCAGGCTACGGTCAAGGCGAAGTTGGCTGGGGAACCCGTCCGGCAGTTATCGCTGTTGATTTTCAGATGGCATTTTGTGATCCAAAGTTTGCACTTGGCCGCAGTGAGCACGCCCAACGCGCAATTAGAAATGCGGCGCGATTATTTCCAGTAGCGCGAGCTGCTGGCATCCCAGTTATCCACACTGCAGTTGCTTGGGCTACTGACACTGAGTTTGCGCGCTGGAAAGTACCAGCTCTGCGCGACATTCACCCAGGATCGTACGAAGCGAAAATTCATCCAGATCTATGGGATGACGATGATGTTTACATTCTGAAGCGCTTCCCTTCCGCATTCTTCGGCACTGACATGAGCAGTATTTTGACGACAAATGCGATTGACACGGTCTTAGTTACCGGAGTTACCACCTCTGGTTGTGTTCGAGCCACAATCGTTGACTCGTTCTCCCATGGTTTCCGCACTATCGCCATCGATGATGCTTGTGGTGACCAAGACGCTGGTCCACATGATGCAAACATGCAGGATGTTGGTCGCAGATATGCAGATGTAGTACAAACCGACGATGCGATTGAAACAATCAAGAATCTTGTTGGTTAGAAAACCATGGCTGAGAAAACACTTTCCCGAGTCATTGGTGACTGGGCAGCAACTGTTACGTATTCAGATATTCCGCAAGATGTAGCAGACCAAGCGCTACTGAATATTTTGGATGCAGTTGGTATTGCCTTTGCTTCAACGCACTATGACTTTGCTACCAAAAGCATTGCAGCTGCCCGTGCGTTAGGTACCGGCGATCATGCAGCTGTTGCCACACCGTATCGATTTACTTTGCGCGACCAGGCAATGATCAACGGATTACTGATGCATGGTTTGGATTTTGATGACACGCATGTGCCTGGGGTAATTCATGCAACTGCCAGTGCCTTGCCAACTGCAATGGCTATCGCTGGCGATCGACAGATGTCTGGCAAAGATCTAGTGCTTGGATATTTGATTGCCCTTGAGATTGGTGCTCGAGTTGGCACTGGCGCTAATGGTGGCTTTCACGCCCAAGGCTTCCACCCAACTGGTTTAGCAGGAGCGTTTGGCGCCGCTACGGCTGCTGCGGCCATGATTGGACTGGATGGTGCTGGAATTGCGAGCGCGCAAGGAATAGTCGGGTCAATGGCTGGTGGCTCGATGGAGTTCTTGGAAACAGGAGCTTGGACTAAGCGCCTGCATCCAGGTTGGGCAGCATTTTGTGGAATCACCGCTGCAGAGTTAGCTCGAGCTGAATTCGAAGCTCCACCTGCAATTTACGAAGGTCGCTTTGGACTATTTCCAACACACACTCCAGTCGGTCACGAAATTGACCCAAGTGCCTCGGCGCGCGACTTAGGAAAAGTTTGGGAATTAAACAAGGTGGCAATCAAGCCTTACGCTGCCTGTCACTTCACACACGCTTGCATTGATATGGCATTGGCATTAACCGTTGAAAACGACCTAACTGCCGATGATATTGAATCAGTAGTAACAATTGTTCCGGCTCAAGTGGTTCCTGTTGTCTGCGAACCAGCCGCCGCAAAGCTGGCACCACGCAGTGACTACGACGCTAAATTCTCGCTTCCTTTCATCGTTGCTACTGCGATTAGTCGTCGTCGTTTCACGCTAGCTGATTTAGATGACGCCAGCTTGGTTGACCCAGTTACTTTGGCACTAGCTGCAAAAGTAAGTTACCAAAATGATCCAAATCCAACATTCCCGAAGTATTTCCATGGCGAAGTCATCATCACTACTAAAGACGGCCGAGTTCTGCAGCGTCGTGAAGATATCAACCGTGGCGCCGACGAGCGTCCGCTTTCTGCTGCTGAAGTAGAACAAAAGTTCCGCGACAATGTGGCACTAGTTGCAGGAACAGATGTCGCCGACCGCGTTTTTAACGCCGTTATGGCACTTCCAAATACTGCAAATGCTCGGGACTTTAATGAAGCCCTAAGAATGAGCTGAGTAAAATTTCCACTATGCGCAGACCTCTAGATGGCATCACCATTCTCTCCCTCGAGCAATATGGAGCCGGGCCGTTTGGAACTTTGCATCTAGCTGACTTGGGTGCGCGAATCATCAAGATCGAGGACCCTTCAGTTGGTGGCGATGTCGGCAGATACGTACCTCCTTACATGGATGGCGAAGATTCATTATTTTTTGAAACTTTTAATCGAAATAAAGAATCCATCTCACTTGATCTAACTACTGAATCCGGTCGCAAACTCTTTGAACGGCTAGTTGCGGTAAGTGATGGCGTGTATTCAAACTTACGAGGCGATGTTCCGGCCAAACTCAAGATTATGTACGACGATCTAAAGCACATTAATCCCGCAATTGTCTGTTGCTCACTAAGTGGTTATGGCATGAGTGGCCCAAGGCAAAATGAGCCAGGCTATGACTACATGCTGCAAGGATTAGCGGGCTGGATGAGCCTAACTGGTGATCCATCTGGCCCACCAACTAAATCTGGATTATCGCTGGTAGATTTCTCAGGCGGTTTTGTTGCAGCCCTTGCCTTGGTTAGTGGAATCCATGCTGCGCGGCGCGATGGCGTCGGCATGGATTGTGACATCTCGTTGTATGACACTGCCCTAGCTTTAACTAGTTACGTTGCAACCTGGCACATGACTGGTGGTCACGAGCCGTTACGGTTTGCCAGATCTGCACATCCATCATTGGTTCCGTTCCAGATTTTTCCAACTAAAGATTCTTGGATAGTTCTGGGTTGCGCTAAAGAGAAGTTTTATCAACGACTAACTGAAGTCATGCAGCGCTCTGACTTAGTGGAAGAT
>JBIIFI010000134.1:0-3806 GCA_044237405.1 Candidatus Nanopelagicales bacterium
GTTTTGAACCCTGCCACCGAGGACGTTGTAAAAACTATCCATATGGCGTCAGCGGCTGAAGTTGACGAAGTAGTTGCTAAAGCTAAGGCCGCTTGGCCGGCTTGGCGAGATATGTCTCCTGGCACGCGCGCGGATGTACTTCGTAAATTTGCATCACTTGTAGCTGAGCGCAATGAGGAACTTGCACAACTCGAGGTTCTTGAAGCTGGCCACACAATTGGTAACGCGCGCTGGGAAGCACAAAACGTTGCCAATGTTTTGAATTACATGGCTGGTGGAGTTGAGCGCCTACTTGGACACCAAATTCCAGTTCCAGGTGGAGTCAACATAACTTTCCATGAGCCATTTGGTGTAGTTGGAATTATCGTTCCTTGGAACTTTCCGATGCCAGTTGCTGCGTGGGGCTTTGCGCCGGCACTAGCAGCAGGTAACACCGTTGTGTTAAAACCTGCTGAAACGACACCGCTTACCGCGCTAAGGCTTGCGGAAATTGCAATCGAGGCTGGTATTCCAGAAAACGTGTTCAATGTGTTACCTGGGTTTGGAAAAATTGCTGGCCAGCGATTAGTTGAGCATCCAGACATTAAGAAGATTTGTTTCACCGGATCCACTGCAGTGGGTACGAGCATCATGCAATCAAGTGCATCGCAATTAAAGCGAGTAACCCTTGAGCTAGGTGGCAAGAGCCCGACCATTATTTTTGCGGATTCAGATATCGAGAAAGCAGCAAAGTCAGCCCCAGGTGCAGTGTTTGATAACTCAGGCCAGGATTGCTGTGCTCGTTCTCGAATTTTGGTGCAACGCAGCGTGTATGACGAAGTAATGGCTTACATGGAGCCAGTTGTTAAGGCGATGCATACTGGCAATCCGGTAGATGAGTCAGTAGACATGGGCCCACTGATTAGTGCGATCCAACGCGACCGAGTTAAATCATTTGTTCCTGATGGGGCACCGATTGCATTCCAGGGCGATGCTCCAACGGGTAAGGGTTTTTGGTTCCCACCGACTGTATTGGCTCCGATTTCAGAATCTGACATTCAATACAGTCAGGAAATTTTTGGACCAGTAGCAGTTGTCATTCCATTCGACGATGAAGCAGATGCAATCCGAATGGCAAATGGCACTGATTACGGACTGGCCGGATCGATTTGGACGCGTGATGTTGGGCGCGCCATGCGCATGGCTCGTGGTGTTGAATCTGGAGTTATCTCAATTAATTCACACTCCGCTGTCAGGTACTGGACCCCATTTGGTGGCTTAAAGAAATCCGGAATCGGCCGAGAGCTTGGTCCGCACGCCCTTGAAGCATTTACCGAAACAAAGAACGTATTTATCAACACTGAAAGTTAAGATAACCAAGTCTGCTAAATGTGGACAATGAGAAAGCAGGAAAAGTGAAGCGCTTACAAGATCGGGTTGCCGTAATTACTGGTGGCTCAAGCGGTATTGGTAAAGCAACTGCAATTCGTCTTGCAGAAGAAGGTGCCAAAGTAGTTGTTGCCGACCTAGATCCAGTATCTGGTGAAAAGGTTGCAGCTCAAATTGGTGGCATCTTTGTCAAAGCAGATGTAACTAACGCAGATGATGTTGCAAACATGTACAAAGTTGCGTTTGATACCTACGGTTCCGTAGACATTGCATTTAACAATGCTGGTATCTCTCCACCAGATGACGATTCAATCCTGACTACAGGCATCGATGCTTGGCGCCGAGTGCAAGAAGTTAACTTAACTTCGGTCTACCTTTGCTGCAAGGAAGTAATTCCATACATGCAGCGCCAAGGCAAAGGTGCAATTGTTAACACTGCATCTTTCGTTGCAACTATGGCTGCAGCTACCTCGCAGATTTCTTACACCGCGTCCAAGGGTGGCGTACTTGCAATGACTCGTGAGCTTGGCGTGCAATTTGCTCGCGAAGGCATTCGCATAAATGCCCTATCGCCTGGCCCTGTGAATACTCCGCTACTTCAGGAGTTATTCGCCAAGGACGCCGAGCGCGCAGCCCGTCGTTTAGTTCATATTCCAATGGGTCGCTTTGGCGAACCAGAAGAAATGGCTGCTGCCGTTGCATTCTTGGTAAGCGATGACTCATCGTTTATGACTGCATCAAACTTCTTAGTTGATGGCGGCATTAGCGGTGCTTACGTAACTCCGCTATAACTAGAAGTACCGAAAAAAGGATTGCACATGGTCGAGGGTGTTTGGCGTGGATTTGCCAGCGATAATTATGCGGGCATTCACCCAGACATCCTCGCTGCTATGTCAGCCATTAATCCCGGTCACCAAGTCGCCTACGGTGATGATGTTTACACCCAACAGCTGACTTCAGTAATCAAGAAGCAATTTGGTGAGCAAGCCGAATCATTCCCAGTATTCAATGGCACCGGCGCCAATGTTTTGACCTTGCAAGCAATGTGCAAGCCGTGGGAGTCTGTTGTGTGCGCCACAAGTGCTCACATCAATGTTGACGAAGGCGGCGCTCCAGAAAAAGTCGCCGGACTAAAACTTATGCAGGTCGAGACTCCCGATGGAAAATTGACTCCTGAGCTAGTAGATAAGCAGGCATGGGGATTTGGCAACGAACATCGGGCCCAGCCAAAAGTAGTTTCAATTACAAATTCCACCGAGTACGGCACGGTGTATTCAGTAGCCGAGATTAAGGCCTTGGCTGATCACGCCCACTCGCTAGGCATGTACTTGCACCTAGATGGTGCCCGCATTTCAAATGCCGCAGCAGCCCTTGGTGTGCCACTACGGGCATTTACCACTGATGCTGGCGTAGATGCCGTTTCTCTTGGCGGCACCAAGAATGGTGCGATGGGCGCCGAAGCAATAGTTATTTTGAATCCAGAACTTGCCCCCGCGATTAAGTACGTTCGAAAGTCCGGCATGCAATTAGCCAGCAAAATGCGATTTATCTCAATTCAACTTGTTGCAATGTTTGAAGGGGACTTGTGGCTAAAAAATGCGCAGCATTCAAACGCCATGGCGCAAGAACTTTACAAAGGCATCAAAGACATTCCAAGTGTTGAAGTTACTCAACCGCAAGCAAATGCCCTGTTCCCAATTTTGCCAGCTAATTCGATTGAGCCGTTGCAAGAAGTGGCGAAATTCTATGTCTGGGATCACACAATCAATCAAGTTCGTTGGATGTGTTCATGGGACACCACACAAGCTGATGTTGACACTTTCGTCGCAGCTGTTAAAGCTGAATTGGCAAATTAGTTTTACGAGCAAGCGCCAATAAAGCCACGGAATATATTTTCCGAAGTGGCTTCATCGTCACTAAATTCCGGATGCCACTGAACACCTAAAACAAATTTGGCTGAGGTGACTTCACAAACTTCGATCGTGCCATCAGACGCTAGTCCGGTAACAGTTAAACCACCGGGGGAGTTAACTGCTTGATGATGACTTGAGTTAACAGTGATCTCAGTGGCGCCAACTAATTTAGCTATCAAACTTCCTGGGGTAAATGTGGCGCCATGGTAATTAAATGTGCCCGGTGCATCACGATGCAAAGTGTTTCCAACTACGTCTGGCAAATGTTGGTGGAGTGAGCCACCATGTGCCACAGCCATAATTTGTAACCCACGACAAATTCCCAGCACTGGGATGCCTTTTGCAAGTGCTGCTAGATATAACCCAAGTTCACTGGCGTCTCGGGATTCGCGCGGAGTATCGGTACCTGCCTCTGGCTGGGCGCCATATCGAGCGGGATCAACATCAGCGCCGCCAACCATAACTAGACCATCAAGTCGGTCAATGGCATCGTGACAATCTGGATGTGGGGGTAACAGGACCACG
>JBIIFI010000133.1:0-3806 GCA_044237405.1 Candidatus Nanopelagicales bacterium
TTACGTATCCAATGTTTTTAGTTAGCGGGTTCCCCAGGTATAGCTCTGCTTGCGCAGTTTCAAATACATGAAAGTTTCCGTACGGCGGACCCCAGGAATCGCACGGATTTTACGATTGATCACTTCAAGAAGTGCTTCATCGTCTTCGCAAACAACTTCGAGGATTATGTCGAAGCTGCCTGCTGTCAGGATGATGTAGCTGATCTCATCCATTTGAGAAAGCACGTCGGCGACGGCTTCCATGTCTCCATCAACTTCAATGCCAATCATCGCTTCGCGATTAAAGCCAACTTGAAGTGGATCCGTAACGGCAACGATTTGCATAACTCCGGTTTCCAGAAGTTTGCTAACCCGTTGACGAACTGCAGCTTCGGATAAACCAACGGCCTTACCGATAGTGGCGTAAGGACGACGGCCATCTTGCTGGAGTTGCTCAATGATGGCTTTAGAGACATCGTCGAGCACGGCAACTTTAGACATAGCCCCAGTCTCAAGGGTTTTCGTAGAAAAAACAAGCGATTTCGAAGCATTTTGCGAAAAAATATACGAATTTCGTAGGTTTTTTGAGATTTGAGTCAAGATTTCGCAAAAAACCCCCTGACAGCATGGCTATCTCATAGGTATTGTGGAGGCAATCAGCTAAACCCAACTGTCGTTAAAAGGAAGATCGAATGAGTCAATATCAAGTACTTAACCCAGCCACAGGCGTTGTTGAGCAAGAGTTCGCAACCGCAACTGATGCGCAATGCCGTGATGCAATCACTGCAGCAGATAACGCACATAAGGCATGGAGCAAAGTTCCAGTAGCAGAGCGCGCTGCAATCGTTCATCGCATTGGCCAGCTGCACATCGATCGTCAGGATGAACTTGCTGCGATTATCAATCGCGAAATGGGCAAGCCACTAGCTGATGCTGCAGGCGAAGTTGAATTTTCCGGTTACATTTACCAGTACTACGCCGACAACGCGGCATCGTTATTGGCAGATACTCAAATTGAATTATCAGGTGGCGAAGGTTCTGCAGTCATGCGCAAGTCTTCAGTTGGCGCGATCCTGGGAATCATGCCGTGGAACTTCCCGGCTTACCAAGTTGCTCGATTTGCTGGTCCAAACCTTGTGGCAGGTAACACCGTTATCTTGAAGCACGCACCACAGTGCCCAGAATCCGCTTTAGCCATTGTGAAGATTTTCGCGGACGCAGGTGTGCCAGAAGGTGTTTATGTAAACCTATTTGCATCTAATGAGCAAATCGCAGACATGATTCCGCATCCATCAATTCGCGGAGTATCACTAACTGGTTCAGAGCGGGCCGGCGCAGCTGTTGCTGAAATTGCTGGTCGTCACCTCAAGAAGTGTGTATTAGAACTTGGTGGTTCTGATGCATTCATCCTGCTGAGCACAAAGGACATGGATGCAGTTATTGAATCTGCGGTCTTTGCTCGGATCGATAACACTGGCCAGGCTTGTAATGCCGCTAAGCGCATGGTTGTTGTTGATGGCCTTTATGACGAATTCGTTGACAAGTTCACCGCGGCAATGATGGCTGCTGAAATATCTAGCCCACTTAGCTCAGTGCGCGCTGCCGAAATTCTGGAAGAACAAGTGAATCGGGCAGTTAAGCAAGGCGCGAAGTTAGCAAGTGCAGGATCCCGCAACGGCGCATTCTTCCCAGCAGGGGTTCTCACTGAAGTATCAACGGATAACGAAATTTTCCGCGAGGAACTATTTGGTCCAGTTGCCCAGATTCACCGCGCAAAGGATGAAGATGACGCAATTCGCATTGCCAATGATTCCCAGTTTGGTTTGGGTTCATACCTGTTCACTACCGATGACAAGCAAGCACTTCGAGTTGCCGATGCCCTAGATACCGGAATGGTCTACGTCAACGGTGTTGGCTTGGATGCGCCAGAGCTTCCATTCGGTGGCACCAAGCGCTCAGGTTTCGGCCGCGAACTTGGACCACTAGGAATCGAAGAATTCTTGAATAAGAAACTAATCCGTATTAACGGCTAATAAGCAACAGAAAATGGGCATCTCTGAGTTGAGGTGCCCATTTTTATGTCCAAATAGGTGTCGAAATTTACCTGCCCCACTACCGACATTAAATAAATTGTGTGCTTACAATAAAAGGGCAAGGGGATCGCCTGTAGCGGCGGCCGATTGGCACTAGGAACTTAAGGCCTAGAGCGCATATAGAAAGGGACTGGTGGGATCCGGATTCGCAAATCTGCGAATACCTACAGAAAAACATGCTGGCGATTTCTGCCAGACAAATCTGATCACCAGTGAGCCCGAAGCTCACCCAATCGTTTGGACTTTTGCAATGGTTTTTTCACACATACCTTCACCTCACGTTTTGCCATCCCTGGCTGATGTTTGGGAAGGCTCATATTGGCTCGATGACGAAGTTGAGCCGGAAAATGATTCATCACGAGTAGTTGGCAGCTTAACTGCTGACTTACTAATTGTTGGTGGCGGGTTCACTGGCCTGTGGGCAGCCATCGAGGCAAAGCAACATAATCCAGGTTTGGATGTTGTCCTAGTCGAAGGCAATGCGGTTGCGCGCGGTGCTTCTGGACAAAACGGTGGGTTTGTGGCCGCATCCCTGACTCACGGTTTCGCTAATGGTTTAGATCGTTGGCCAAATGACATTGCCAAGCTCAGTCAACTCGGCCAACAAAACTTAAATGAAATGGAACAGTTTGTAAGCGATCACAAAATCGATTGTGACTGGATGCGCGTTGGCGAAATGGATGTTGCCACTGAGGAGTACCAAGTTGCCGACCTCCAAGAATTCGTTGAAGTTGCCAAACCATATGGCGAAGAACTGGTTTGGTTAGATCAAGCCGAAACTCGTCGTCGTTTGAATTCACCGACTTACCTTGGCGCATTGTTTGATCCAGACAGTGTGGCAATTTGTGACCCAGCGCGATTGGCTTGGGGCCTTCGAGATGTCGCGCTTGAGCTTGGTGTTCGAGTCTACGAACACAGCAAGGTAATCGACCTAGATGAACGCGGCGATCGTGTTACTGCAAAGACCGAGTTCGGTAGCGTAACTGCGCCGAAAGTATTGCTGGCTACAAATGCATTCCCGCCACTACTACGGCGCCTTAAGTATTTGATTGTCCCGGTTTACGATTCAGTTTTAGTCACTGAGCCATTGAGCGAACAGCAACGCCGTGACATCGGATGGGCTGGCAACGAAGGTGTGGGTGACACTGGAAATCAATTCCATTACTACCGACCAACTGCCGATGGCCGAATCCTCTGGGGTGGTTATGACGCGACTTACCATTTCCGCAGTGGCTTTGGCGTGCAGCACGAGCACTCAACAAAGTCCTGGCCAAAGTTAGCTACCCATTTCTTTTCCACCTTCCCGCAACTTGAAGGCCTGCGATTTGAATATGGCTGGAGCGGTGCGATTGATACTTGCACTCGCTTTAGTGCGTTCTGGGGCACCGCAATGAATGACAAAGTTGTTTACGTTGCCGGCTACACCGGACTTGGTGTTGGCGCCTCACGGTTTGGCGCCCAAGTATCCATCGACAAGTTATTGGATCGTGATACCGATCGTCGAAACCTAGAAATGGTCAACACATTACCGATTCCATTCCCACCTGAGCCATTTAAGTCAGCTGGAATTAACTTCACGCGCTGGTCCCTGGATCAAGCTGATCGCAATCAAGGTAAACGAAACATTTGGCTTCGCAGTTTAGATCGATTCGGTATGGGATTCGACAGTTAATTTCTCGCCCGAGTTGTAAAGTCAAAGACATGAAAACTGGATTTGTTTGGGAAGAGCTTTAT
>JBIIFI010000135.1:0-3791 GCA_044237405.1 Candidatus Nanopelagicales bacterium
CTGGCTTCATCCTTAATTCCAGGAAATGAAAATGCGGTCTATCGAATTATTAATGACTTAACACGCCTCGGTGCTCACGTAGTACATAAAGGTAATGCTCTAGTACACGTTTCGGGACATGCCGCAGCCGGTGAGTTGCTTTACTGCTACAACATTGTGAAACCAAAAAACGTAATGCCAATTCACGGAGAATGGCGACACCTACGGGCTAACGCTGACTTAGCCATGAAGACTGGAGTTCCTGAATCCAGAATCATGTTGGCAGGTGATGGAGTAGTTGTCGATTTGGTTGCAGGCAAAGCAAACATTGTGGGCGCAATTTCTTGCGGATATGTTTACGTTGAGGGTTCCACCGTTGGTGAAGTTTCTGAATCTCTACTAAAGGATCGCAGGGTATTAGGCGAGGACGGATTCCTCTCTATCGTTGCTGCTGTCGATTTAGTGGAACGCAAAGTGATTGCAGGACCACAAATTCACGCCCGTGGTTTTAGTAAAGAAGAAAGCGTATTTGCAGAAATTCTGCCCGCAATTCAAGCAACGCTTGAAGCCGCATTGGCTGATGGCGTTACAGACACGCACCAATTAGGACAGATGGTGCGTCGGGTTACTGGCAAGTGGGTTGGCGAGAAACATCGTCGCCGGCCGATGATTGTGCCTTCAATTATTTCTAGCTAAAGAATCAGTCAGTGGGCGACAAGAGGCCCGTTAAGGCTGAATCTCGGCAAAATTGATATTGCAGTAATCCTTGGCATATATCGTTATATCTGGCGACACGCCGTAACACTTGGTGCCAGAGTTACCAGTGTTAATCGCATATATTTGTTATATGGCTTCCCCGTCACAGACAACTCGTTCCCGCACATCTGCAAGTCGTCCGCAAGGTCGCAACTCAGCTAATGGCCGGGCTCCAGTAAAGCCGCGTAAATCTTCCAAGCCTTCAGTTTTTCTAACTATGTTTATCGGACTCCGAAAATTTGTTTCCGCAGTATGGCTAGGCATCGCACACGTCTTGGGCGCTATTGCTCGTGGCGTTGGTCGTAGTGCGCGTGACTTAGATCCAGCGCATCGCCGTGATGGCATTGGTCTGCTTTATCTATCCCTAGCAATAGTGGTGGCCTCGGTAATTTGGTTTGATATATCCGGATTTGTGGCCGGGGTAGTTACCAGCTTGGTAACAGGTGCGGTAGGAATCTTTGACATATTTGCACCAGTTGCCCTAATTGTGATTGCGGTTCAGACGCTTCGTCATCCAGATGCGCCCTCACAAAAGAAAGGGCGCTTAACAATTGGCTGGATGCTTTTTGCGCTCAGCACAATGGGTATCGCTCACATTCAGCGTGGTAACCCACTGCCGTCCAGTGGTGCCCAAGCTATGCGTGATGCAGCAGGTTGGACCGGATGGGCAGTAACTGCGCCATTTGTAAGCGCAGTTGGAACTGTAGTAACCGTAATGTTGCTGGTAGTTGTTTTTTTCTTCTCGATTTTGATTATTACTGCCACACCAGTTAATACAATTCCAGTGAAACTGCGTGCTTTTAAGGCCAAGTTTGCGCGAGTGGCAGTTGCTGACGAATCCACTGACACCGACTCCGCAGCGCACCCAAACCTTGAGGCAATTTCTGCCGCGCAAGCTCAATTAGCACTCGATGTGACACCTGCAACGAATCGCACAATCTTTAGCCGGCTACGTCGAAAGTCAACTGCAGGTGCTGCGATTGATCCAGCGCTTGCGATCGGCGAACTCGCTGGTGACACGCCATTTGTCACACCAGTTGTAAACATGGCGCAAGTAGAGGAGTCAGCAAGCGAAGCTGTGGACATCTCGCAATTGAATACGATCGCAGTAGATGTGCTAGCTCCAGTAGTAACTCATGAAACTGAAGGAGTGAAACTTGTAAAGCCAGAGCCAGTTCAAGTCCTCACACCATCACAGCCCGCATCGCTACTTGAGCCAGTAAGCAAGCCAGTTCAGTTACCACTTGCTTCAGCAGTTGATTACAAACTTCCAAGTGAGTCACTCTTGAAGGCCGGCGCAAAACCTAAAGAACGCACCGCCGCAAACGATGCCGTAATCGAAGCACTAACTCAGGTATTAGAACAATTTGATATTGATGCCAAGGTAACTGGGTTCCAGCGCGGCCCAACGGTAACTCGATACGAAGTAGAGCTTGGGCCAAAAGTTAAAGTGGAGCGCGTAACAGCATTAAGTAAGAACATTGCTTATGCGGTAGCTAGTGCGGATGTGCGAATTTTGTCGCCGATTCCAGGCAAGAGCGCAATCGGTATTGAGATTCCTAATTCTGATCGTGAAGTAGTTTCACTCGGTGATGTCATGCGTAGCAAGGAAGCTGCAGGAGACGAACACCCAATGTTGGTTGGCTTAGGCAAAGATGTTGAGGGCGGATTTACGGTTGCAAACCTTGCCAAGATGCCGCACCTTTTAGTTGCGGGAGCTACCGGTGCAGGTAAGTCAGGCTGTATGAACGCGCTGATCACTTCAATTCTCATGCGCGCAACACCTGATGAAGTTCGCATGGTTTTAATCGATCCCAAGCGAGTTGAGTTAACTGCCTACGAAGGCATCCCGCATTTAATTAGTCCAATCATTACCAACCCAAAGAAAGCCGCTGAGGCTCTGGCTTGGGTGGTAAAGGAAATGGAAGCTCGGTACGACGATCTTTCCGCATATGGATTCCGCCATGTCGATGACTACAACAAAGCTGTTCGAGCTGGAAAAGTTACCCCGCCTGTTGGATCTGAGCGAGTTTTACGCCCGTACCCATACTTACTTGTAGTTGTAGATGAACTTGCAGACTTGATGATGGTGGCTCCACGAGACGTCGAAGACTCAGTAGTTCGCATTACGCAACTTGCTCGCGCAGCTGGTATTCACTTGGTGCTGGCAACGCAGCGACCATCGGTTGATGTCGTAACTGGACTGATTAAGGCTAACGTCCCAAGCCGCCTAGCGTTTTCCACTTCTAGCTTGGCCGATAGTCGCGTGATTTTGGATCAACCGGGTGCCGAGAAACTAGTCGGTCAAGGTGACGGTCTATTTTTACCAATGGGAACCTCTAAGCCAATTCGCATCCAGTGCTCATGGGTAACTGAAGCTGAGATTCGCGCAGTGGTAGCGCACGCCAAGAGTCAAATGGCGCCGCAATATCGCCAAGACATCATTGCACCAGTTGTAGCAACTCGTGAAGTTGACGGAGACATCGGCAATGATTTAGATGATTTGTTAGCAGCAGTTGAACTCGTTGTTTCAACTCAGTTTGGTTCGACTTCGATGCTGCAGCGTAAATTGCGAATTGGGTTTGCTAAGGCCGGCAGACTTATGGACCTTATGGAATCCCGAAACATAGTTGGGCCATCCGAAGGCTCAAAAGCGCGCGAAGTTTTAGTGACAGCAGAAGATCTGCCAGGAACTATTGCAATGATTCGTGGCGAGTAGACTTCCCAGCGTGCCAACAAATCCTCGAGTATCCATAGTTTCGCTCGGGTGTTCTCGCAATGATGTTGACTCTGAGGAATTAGCGGGCCGTTTATCGGCTGATGGCTGGGATCTAGTTACTGATGGTGAACAAACTGACTTAGTTCTGGTAAACACCTGTGGATTCATCGAGCAGGCTAAAAAAGATTCAATCGACACAATTCTGGAAGCCAGCGAACTATTGGCTGGAACCGGCAAAGTTGTTGCAGTTGGTTGCCTAGCGCAGCGATATGGCAAAGAGTTGGCGGCAGAGTTACCAGAAGCAGATGCGATATTAAGTTTTGATGACTACGCAGAC
>JBIIFI010000136.1:0-3781 GCA_044237405.1 Candidatus Nanopelagicales bacterium
AATCAATTCCGGGTTGGCGCGCAAATCTTTCAAATGTTGAAATGTTTGAAGTGCTGCAAAAAACTGGCGCAGTGATTTGTGCTGCTAGTCAAACTTTGGCGCCGGCCGATCGACGAATCTACGCGCTGCGCGATGTCACGGCCACAGTGGAATCAATTCCCTTGATTTCCGCCTCAATTATGAGCAAGAAAATTGCTGAAGGCACAGGAGCGCTAGTCCTGGATGTCAAAGTTGGTTCGGGTGCATTTATGAAAACTGTTGAACAAGCGCGTGAATTGGCAAACACAATGGTGGGCATTGGTAATGATGCAGGAGTAACCACACGAGCACTACTAACCGCAATGGATGTTCCGTTAGGTCGCACGGCTGGTAACGCTCTCGAAGTTCAAGAGTCCATAGAAGTATTGTACGGTGGCGGACCTGCAGATGTAGTAGAGCTCACGATTACTTTGGCGCGCGAGATGTTAGAGGCTTCTGGTGCGAGCATTTCAAAAGATCCTGCAGTGGCCTTGCAAGACGGCTCCGCCATGGATGTTTGGCGCGCCATGATTTCTGCGCAGGGTGGAGATCTTTCCGCACCGCTACCTGTGGCACGGGAAACTCACGAAGTTGTTGCTGGTGCATCAGGCTACTTAACCAAACTCGATGCACTATCTGTCGGCATGGCTAGCTGGCGACTTGGCGCTGGCCGCGCAAGAAAAGAAGATTCAGTGCAGTTTGGTGCCGGGATTCAATGGCATGCCGGACACGGCGAAAAGGTTGCGCAAGGGCAAAAACTCTTTACTTTACATACTGATGAGCCAGCTCGATTTGAATCCGCTTTAGAAGTCTTAACGCAAGGTTACGAGATCGGCGAAGAGTCAGAAATATCACATCGCCTGCCATTAATCATTGAACGCGTTGTTTAAAACTTGTTTGTAAAACTTTCCCAAGTATTCTGATTACATGCCTGAATTAATTAGCGAACCAACCATGATTCCAGTTCCCGGTGGAAAATCTATTGCAGAGTACATAGGTCGAGTTAAGACTGGTGACGATGGCGTTTCCGTGGCCGTAATGCACGCCCCGGCTGGCTGGTCTGAGCCTGCGCAAGCACCTGCTTTTGATGAATTCACAATAGTTATCACAGGTTCGATTGATGTTGAGCATGATGGTTCAACAATCACTGTTGGTGCTGGTCAGGCGTTGATCACGCGTGCTGGCGAAAAAGTGCGTTACCTGACTCGCGAAGATGCGCATTACGTCGCCATTTGTGTTCCGGCATTCTCACCGGAGCTTGCAAATCGAGATGAGGACGCATGATTTCACCGAATGTAATCAAAGCAGTGCCAAAAGTTGTCTTACATGATCACTTAGATGGTGGCTTGCGCGTCAAGACAATTTTGGAACTTGCGCACCAGCACAACTACACGGGCCTGCCGTATGACAACGAAGAACAATTGGGAAATTGGTTTCACACTGCAGTGCAAGGATCACTAGAAATTTATCTCGAAACTTTTGCGCACACAGTAGGTGTTATGCAAACTCCTGATGCACTACAACGTGTGGCAAGTGAGTGCGCGCAAGATCTTGCCGAAGATGGTGTGGTTTATGCCGAAATTAGATTTGCGCCTGAACTTCATACTGCGAAAGGTATGAATTACCGCGAAGTAATTGACAATGTTTTGCTTGGTTTTGCTCAAGGTGAAGCAGCTGCCAAAGCTGCCGGAAAATCTATTCGTGTTGTTGCGCTCTTGACTGCGATGCGCATGGCTGATGTTTCACTTGAAATTGCAAAGCTGGTAGTTGAATATCGCGACCGCGGAGTTGTGGGATTCGACATTGCAGGTAAAGAAGCTGGGTACCCTCCCACTGAGCACATCGAGGCGTTTCAATATTTGCAGCGCAACAATGCGCACTTCACAATTCATGCTGGCGAAGCATTTGGTTTGAAAAGCATCTGGGAAGCAATTCAATTCTGCGGTACTGAGCGTTTGGGTCATGGCGTTCGAATCATTGACGATGTAACAACTAATCCTGATGGCACAGTAACGCTGGGTGACTTAGCTGCATACGTTCGAGATCGTCGCATCCCATTAGAACTTTGCCCGAAGTCAAATGTTGATACTGGTGCTGCCGTAAGTATTGCTGAGCATCCAATTGGGTTGCTTCGCAAATTAAATTTTCGAGTAACACTAAACACTGATAATCGGTTGATGTCGGATACTTCAATGTCAGCTGAAATGTCATCTCTGGTTGAAGCATTTGATTACTCATTACGGGATCTTGAATGGCTAACTGTTAACGGCATGAAGAGTTCGTTTTTGCCGTTTGATCAGCGCCTAGACATCATCAACCACATAATTAAGCCCGGGTACGCCAGACTTCGCGAACAAGTTGGTGCTTAGTAACTTCCAGTTGCCTTAACGCCATCGAGGATGGCTCGGGAACTTGATAGCCCAAAACGAGTAGCTCCGGCTGCATACAATTCGTTGGCAAATTCGATAGTACGAATTCCACCCGAAGCCTTAACGCCTAAGCGACCCCCGACCGTCTCATGCATAATTTTTATCGCGCGCAAATCAGCACCGCCCGCCGGATGAAATCCAGTTGCAGTCTTAACAAAATCAGCACCTGCAGATTCACATTTAATACAGGCATTTGCTATCTGTTCATCGGAAAGCACAGCGGTTTCTAAAATAACTTTTAGGAGCGCACCTGTTGTCGCCTTGCGTACTGCAGATACTTCAGCTTCTAGATAGTCCCAATCCCCCATGATGGCTCGGCCAACATCGATAACCATATCTACTTCGTGCGCTCCTTGCGAAACTGAAAGTTTAGCTTCGCCAGCCTTTATTTCAACTTCGTGCTTGCCACTTGGAAATCCGCAGACCGTTGCAACTTTGACTCCATTGGTGACATTAGCTACGGCAAGGGATACAAAAGTGGGCGAAACACAAACTGAGAAAGTACCTAGTTCGGCAGCTTCCGCACACAGTGCAACCACGTCTGCGTTAGTTGCCTCAGGCTTAAGCAAAGTGTGATCGATCATTTTCGCAAACTGTGCTCGATCCATCACTTACCTCCAGCTAGCAGCGGCGCCGCATCTCTTGCAAGCGCCTGCACTTCATTATCCGCCGTTTTTTGCGCATTTCCTAAATCGCTTGAGCGTACTACGACTTCTAAATAACATTTGATCTTTGGTTCAGTGCCACTTGGGCGAATTATTACTCGCGCTTTTTCGATTTGAGCATTGCCAGCTAAATGGATTATCACGGCATCGGTCATAGGTAAGTTACCCAGACCGGCTGCCAAATCTTCAATACTTGAAACCGCCAGATTTCCTAGCTGCGTCGGTGACTCGGTGCGCAGCTGCATCATTACTGTGGCAAGTTGATCAAGATCTGTGACTCGCATTGAAACCTGATCTGTCACGTGCAATCCATGTTCCAAGGCAAGTTGATCTAGCACTTGCCAAGCAGTCTGGTTGCGATTCTTCAACTCCGCGATCAGTTCCACAAAAATTGCGGCTGCCGAAATTCCATCCTTGTCGCTGACATTATTGGGATCTACGCAATATCCCAATGCTTCCTCGTAGCCAAACAGCAAGTTCTCGACTCTGGATACCCACTTAAATCCAGTGAGAGTGTTTTCATAATCGAGTTTTGCAGCTTTTGCAATTGGCTCTAATAACATCGAAGACACAATGGAGTTTGCAAAAGTTCCGGTAAGTTCTTGATTCGACATCCGTGCGCGCTCAATCATCCACCAACCAAGCAGAGTTCCAATTTGGTCACCCCGC
>JBIIFI010000137.1:0-3778 GCA_044237405.1 Candidatus Nanopelagicales bacterium
GCTTGACCCCAAGGTGATTCCAGAGGACGATTATCTTGTTGCGCTATTAGCACTTTGTTGCATAATTCGCAACACCTTATTTTTAAGTGATTGAGGGTTGCGCGTGAAAAAAATAGTGATTATCGGTGGCGGCATTGTTGGTTGTTCGTTAGCTGACGAGTTAACCGAACGTGGCTGGACAGATGTCACAGTACTTGAACAAGGTCCAATGCCGGCTCCCGGTGGTTCCACTTCACATGCACCTGGACTTGTGCAAAAAGTAACCGGCAATAAGACTTTGGCGGCAATGGCCGATCAAACTATCAACAAACTTTTAACTATCGAACACGAAGATGGTCCAGGTTTTTATCAAGTTGGCTCATTAGAAATTGCAACTACCCCAGAGCGTCTTAAGGAATTACATCGACGAACCGCTTGGTTGCAAGCTTATGGATATGAAGCCGAAGTTATTTCTCCAGAGCGAGCTGGAGAACTTCATCCAGTCCTCGATCCAAAAGCAATCCTTGGCGCGATCTACTGCCCTACTGATGGCATCGCCAAGGCCGTTCGCTCGGTTCAGGCTTTGCAAAGACTTGCTGAATCACGCGGCGCAATTTTTAAAGATCGCACTGAAGTTATTTCGATTGAACAGGAAGCTGGTCACGTAACTGGCGTAATGACTGATCAAGGTTTTTACCCAGCTGAAATCGTAATTTCTTGCGCTGGTATTTGGGGTCCAAAAGTTGGTCGCATGTTTGGTATGGCAAAAGCCTTCCAACCACTTGCCCATCAACTTGCTTGGACTGAAGACATTCCTTCCCTTGCTGATCAAACCGAAGAAATCACAATTCCGATTATGCGTCACCAAGGTGAGGACCTTTACTTCCGTCAGCGATTTAATGGCATGGGAATTGGCTCCTACTTACACCGCCCACTCAAGGTGGAATCTGAAGAAATTTTGCCATTCGACAAGGCAGAAATCATGCCAAGCCAGATGCCATTTACTGCGCCCGAATGGGAACCAGTCCAAGGGTTAGCTGGCCAAGTTTTACCAGAACTCAAAGATGCCAAAATCGTTGAAGGCATGAACGGTATGTTCTCATTTACCGTTGACACTTTCCCGCTTATGGGTGAATGGAATGGCTTAAAGGGATTCTGGGTGGCCGAAGCTGTTTGGGTAACTCAGGCTGTTGGCGTTGCTCGCGCAACTGCCGAATGGATCATCGACGGACATCCAAAACTTGCCGTCCACGAATGCGATGTGAATCGGTTCGAGCCGCATCAACTTGGACCAAACCACATTTCCATGCGCGGTGCTCAGAACTATGTAGAGGTTTACGACATCATCCATCCATTGCAACCAATGGAAAAGCCTCGCCCACTTCGCACCACCGGCTTCTACCATCGCCAGCAAGAACTTGGTGCCTACTTCCTAGAAGCATCTGGCTTTGAACGTCCGCAGTGGTACGAAGCAAACAAGGACTTAGTTGCGAAGTACCCAACTCCAGCTCGCGATGAATGGTCGGCTCGTTACTGGTCACCAATCATCGGTGCTGAAGCGCAATATGTGCGCGAGAATGTTGGCTTATTCGACATCACATCGCTAAAGCGAATCGAAGTTACCGGCAAGGGCTCCATGGAGTTCTTGATGGAACAAACCACAGGAAAACTCGACAAGGCGCCGGGCTCAGTTACCTACTGCCTAATGCTGACTAAAGAGGCCGGAATTCTTTCGGATGTAACGGTTACTCGCCTTGGCGAAACACACTTCATGATCGGTGCCAACAACGCCATCGATGTAGCTCGACTTAAGTCGGCTGCGCCTGACACGGTTCACATCAAGGATGTAACTTCCGGGACCGTTGGACTTGGTTTGTTTGGGCCACATGCGCGCAAGGTTGTTGAGAAGTTAACTGAGGTCGATGTTTCTAATGAAGCGTTCGGATACTTCAAGGCAAAGTCACTTTATCTTGATCAAGTCCCTGCAACCCTGTGGCGCTTGTCTTACGTTGGTGAACTTGGTTATGAAATCTATACCGATGCAGACATGGCATTAAAACTTTGGGACACCTTGCTGGAAGCTGGCAAAGAGTTCGGAATCATTCCAGCCGGTCGAGGTGCATTTAACTCAATGCGATTGGAAAAGGGTTACTGATATGACTAGTGAGCACAATCCGCACGAAGCTGGTTTGGCATTCTCAGTTCGTAAGGGTGGTGGCTACATCGGTGCTGATGCATTTGAAGCCTTGGATCCTGCGGCAATCACCCGCAAGTTAGTTTGCCTAGTTTTCGATAATCCAGAACATGTGGTTATGGGTAAAGAACCAGTTTTCGTAGCTGGGGTTCCAGTTGGATACACAACAAGTTCTTACTTTGGCCATTCAATCGGCAAGCAGATTGCCTACGCCTGGTTACCCATCGAACACACCACGCTTGGCACCCAAGTAACCGTTAAGTATTTTGACTCAATGTATTCGGCTATGGTCAGCGATGACCCACAGTTTGATGCCTCGATGTCCCGACTGCGCTCTTAATTAACAGTAGATAGGCTCTAAACATGGCTACCACGACCCGTCGACGAAGTGTTGAATTACCTGAACATCCCGATTTTTTGTGGACTGCGAAAGTAACCCCCAAAAAGGTTTATGACGTCATAATCATCGGTGGTGGCGGTCACGGACTATCAACTGCTTACTACCTGGCTAAGAACCACGGCATCACCAACATTGCAGTTCTAGAAAAAGGCTGGCTCGCTGGCGGCAACATGGCCCGAAACACCACTGTGATTCGATCCAACTACCTTTGGGATGAATCCGCTGGAATTTATGAGCACTCACTAAAGCTTTGGGAAAATCTTGAAGAAGAAGTCGGCTACGAAATGTTCTTTAGCCAACGCGGCGTAATGTCGCTAGCTCATAGCGTTAGTGATTTGCGAGCCAAAGCTCGTAATTACCATGCCAATAAAATCAATGACATCGATAGTGAGTGGTTAACGCCAGAGCAAGTAAAAGAAATTGCCCCGATTGTGAATATCAATCCGGATGTTCGTTACCCAGTTCTTGGTGCTACTTACCAGCCGCGTGGTGGCATCGCAAAGCATGACTGGGTTGCTTGGGGTTATGCCAAAGCTGCGGCTGACATGGGTGTTGACATTATTCAAGGCTGTGAAGTTACTGGCTTTGATATTCGCGATGGAAAAGTTCACGGTGTAAAAACCAACCTTGGACCAATCGCAGCGCAAAAAGTTGGCATGGTTGCAGCTGGGCATTCAAGCGTGTTAGCAAATATCGCAGGTTTTGATATTCCAATTCAAAGTCGGCCACTACAAGCCTTAGTTTCTGAACTGCTTGAGCAAGTTCATAACACTGTCATCATGAGTGGCATGGTGCATGTCTACGTAAGCCAAGCCCATAAAGGTGAATTAGTAATGGGTGCAGGTACCGATGCTTTCAATTCGTACGCACAACGCGGTGGCTTCCATGTAATTGAACATCAATTAGCCGCAGCCATTGAGTTGTTCCCAATTTTTGAACGTGCCCACCTACTGCGCACCTGGGGTGGCATTGTGGACATCGCACCAGATGCTTCGCCAATTATTGGACTGACACCCGTTGACAACTTATTCATTAATACTGGGTGGGGTACTGGCGGCTTCAAAGCCACACCTGCATCGGGTTGGACTATGGCTCACACCATCGCAACTGGTGAACCACATAAATTAAATGCCCCATTTAGCCTGGACCGATTTGTAACCGGTCACTTAATCGACGAGCACGGCGCAGCCGGCGTAGCCCACTAG
>JBIIFI010000138.1:0-3772 GCA_044237405.1 Candidatus Nanopelagicales bacterium
TTCTTCTAACTCATTAATCAGAAAGTCAGTTGGGTCTTGCCCGTTGTAAAGCTCCTGGCGGTAAGGCCATGGAGTTGTTAAGTGGTGAACGTTTGGCATCATTGGGCCAAAGCCATCATGGTAAACGTCGTAGCCAGATAACGTGCCACCACCATAGGCAATGCCGTGGTAGGCCTTATCGCGAGCCAGAATCCAGTTGCGATCTTTTTCGCCCTTTCGGTAATGGAAGTAGCGAGCCATTTTTATCGCAGCTTCATTACCTTCCGAGCCGCCACTAGTGAAATACACATGATTAATGTTCTCTGGTGAAATCTCAACTAGCTTGGCAGCTAGTTCAATAGCTGGTTCGTTACTGAACTCCCAGAAACTAGTGAAGTACTCCAAAGTGGAAATTTGTTCGGCAGCTACTGCAGCGACCTCGTCTCGACCGTGACCGATTTGCGCCAACCATAAACCACCAGTTGCATCGAGGTATTCCTTGCCGTCGGTATCCCAAAGCGCGCAATCTTGGCCGCGAGCCATGATGACGCGTTCAGTTGTAGATTTTGGCAAGTACGGGTGAATTATGTGTGCCCGATCAATGTCGGCTAATTCCTGAGTTGACTTCTTTTTCGTTGCCATTTTTTCTCCTAGTTTTCCGAACTAATTTTCATAACGAATCCAAGTTGTTTTCAACCCGGTGTATTTATCCAAGGCATGCAGTGACAAGTCACGACCAAAGCCAGATTGCTTAAAGCCACCAAATGGAATATTCATGCCTAGTGCGTCGACAGTATTCACCGAAACCGTGCCCGCGTGCAAGGCATCTGAAACGCGGTGTGCTCGGCTTAGATTCGAAGTCCAAACTGAAGCAGCCAGTCCATAGATACTGTTATTTGCGATCGCGATAGCTTCTGTTTCGGTATCAAATGGAATAACAGATAACACTGGGCCAAAGATTTCATCGGTTGCAATCGAACTAGATGTTGAAACATTCGCAAAAATAGTTGGCTCGACATAACAATCTGAGCCGTCAATGGTTAATCGGTTGCCACCGTGGGCAAGTTGCGCGCCACCTGATCCATTAGTTATGAAATCAGCGACTCGACCAGTTTGCGTACGATCTACCAGAGGACCCATAGTTGTTGCTGGATCCAGGGGATTGCCCAACTTCACTAGTTTTGCCTGTGCCACAACTAGTTCGGTGAATTGTTCGGCGATGCTGCGCTCAACAAGTAAGCGAGAGTTTGCCGAGCACACTTCACCTTGATTAAAGAAAATTGCGCGCGCTGCAAACTCTGCGGCTTCTTCCAAGTTGGCAGTGTCAGCAAATACTAAGTTTGGACTCTTGCCACCGCACTCTAACCAAACTTGTTTCATGTTTGATTCGCCTGAATACTTCATAAAGTACTTACCGACTTGTGTAGAGCCAGTGAAAGTTAATACATCAATGTCAGGATGTAAGCCAATCGCAGCTCCGGTGGTCTCGCCCTGACCTGTAACTACGTTCAGAGTTCCTTCGGGTAAGCCCGCTTCTAGAGCTAACTCGGCTAGTCGAAGTGAAGAAAGTGGTGACTGTTCAGCAGGTTTAAGCACAACCGTGTTACCCGCTGCAAGTGCTGGCCCGAGTTTCCAGATTGCCATTTCTAATGGATAGTTCCACGGAACTACTGCGCCAACAACGCCGAGTGGAACTCTGCGAACTAGGGCAACGTTGCCGGGATCTGTCACTGGAATCTCGCCACTGACTTTGTCGATCGCTTCGGCATAGAAATTCAAAATCGCTGCGGAACCAGGAATGTCGATAGTGGTGGCATCGGAAATTGGCTTTCCCATGTCAAGAACATCAAGTAAAGCTAACTCGTCAGCGTTAGCCAAGATTAAGCCAGAAAGATTTTGTAAGGCAGTCTTACGCGCACCGGGGGACATGCGAGACCAGCCGTTTTCAAATGCTGCGCGGGAACTTGCTACGGCTTGGTCGACTTCGCGTTGGCCACACTCGGCAACTTCAGTAAGTGACTTAGCAGTAACTGGGCTGATGTCTTCAGAAGTTTTTTCCGTGGCGACGCGCGCGCCATTGATTACGGCCCGGCCGTCAAAACTAAGTGCTGCGGCGGCAGTTTCCCAATCATTTCTAGTCTTCATATCACTCTCCAAGAATCCTTTGTCACGCAATCTTTCATGGCCTCGAATACCCCTTAACATACTCGCGAAGGGCTGGATCTGAGGCGATGTCTACCAAAGTCATTGCCATTGCCTTGGCGGCATCCAATACCGCTTGGTCGGCATCCGCTGTTATGCAGACGGCAGCAAATTCTTTCTGGTGATTAACTGCCGCGCCACTGTTGATACCGATATAAGGGTGAATACTGGCAATAACTTTTGAAACGTTCCCCAAGTCAGTGCTAGCGCGATTCATACGAATTCGGGGGTCATCATCATTAAATTCTCGCCCTATTGAAATGGCGTTAGCTTTATAAAGATCATTTAAATTCGGGTGATTTGTGAATTCTGAGTATGGTTCACTTTCATCGTGGATCTCTAAACTGCAACCAGTAGCAAGTGCGCCTGCTTCAAAACATTTTGCGACGCGAAGGTAAGTCTCTTCCATAAGTTTTGTGGAGGTAGCTCGGATGTACCAGCGCCCTTCAGTAACCTCCGGAATCGCATTTGGTGCTTCGCCACCACGAGTCATTACACCGTGTACGCGCACGGTACTTGGAAGTTGTTGCCGCAGCAATCCAATAGCTACTTGAGCGATGGTAAAAGCATCAGCCGCATTAACACCTTGTTCGGGATAAGCCGCAGCATGCGCAGCTTTCCCTGAGAACTTAACTGCAATATGACGAACAGCAAATGGCTCAGCAAAAGCAACATCTACTGGACCTGGATGCACTAATGCTGCTACATCTATCCCATCAAAAGCGCCGCGCTCAAGCATCACAATTTTTCCGCCGCCACCTTCTTCGGCAGGGGTACCAAGCACAACAACCTTGAGGTGCAACTCATCAGCAACACTGGCGAGTGCCAAAGCTGCACCTACTGACGAAGAGGCAATAATGTTGTGTCCACAAGCATGCCCGAGTCCAGGAAGTGCATCGTATTCGGCGCAAAGCGCAACAGTTAAGTCACCTTTTCCAAATTCGGCTTTAAATGCAGTCGGTAGTCCACAGACTTGTTCAGTTACATCAAATCCGTTGTCTCGCAAAACCTTTGCCACAGCAGCGGCACTTTCAAATTCTTGCCAGGCAGTTTCAGGATTCGCATGGATTTTGTGGCTCAAGGAAACTAGAACTTTACCAACTTCGTCCACTCGGCTAGTTACCTGTTGCTTATGATCTGACATGACTATTCATCTCCTGGGACACCATACGTTGGGGCAGAACTTGGATTAAGTGCTCGAGTAACGTAATCCTGTGCTTGTGGCGCCCAAATTCTGTAAATCTCTCGCAACTTCGAAATTGGATCTTCATCCCAATCAACTCGTAAATTCGTGCTGGGCCACGCGACATCGGTAGCTACTAATACTGCAGCTGAATGAACCGGCCCAGCTTCACCACCTGCCAACACACCCGCCTCTAAACAGCTAATAAGCCGATCTGCTAATTCTTTGTCAGAATTACTTGTAAAGGAATCAACCATTGCATTAATCACATTTGGATTAGCCAGCATGTTTCCAGCGGCTGCGACATTACTGGCAGTTACTTCAGCATTAATTCCAAGTGACTTGGCACCGGAATAAACGGCCGCAGCGCCAGTTGCATCAACCACGGTGAGTTGTCGAAATTCTGGA
>JBIIFI010000139.1:0-3761 GCA_044237405.1 Candidatus Nanopelagicales bacterium
ATTAGATTTCGCGCAGTGACTAGCGCCCGGGCGAAGTTTGCCAACTACATCTCCAGCTCGAACTCGATCGCCCAATGAAACTGATGCCAGGACAGGTTCATAAGTCGTTCGCAGTGAACCGTGTTTGATTACGACAACGCCTTTGCCAGCAACAGTGCCGGCAAAGATAACGGTTCCAGAACCGGCAGCCAAAACCAGATTTCCGGCTCGCCCAACTAAATCAACGCCTCGATGCCCAGGCAGCCAATTTTGCGCAGGCCGATCAAAGCCAGCCGCCAATGTGTGCGAATCCATAGGCCAAACCCAAGGCTGCGCGCCAGTGGCCGGATTAGCCGAAAAACCGGTTCCGAAAATCAGCAACCCAGTTATCAGAGCCAAAATTCGCCAATTCATCGTGCAATTTTGGCTGTCTAGGACCAAGTGGGATGCCCCGTTCGTTGGACTGTGGAGCGAACCAAGGTGTGGGTTTTAGGTCTCCAAAAACCCCGTAAACTAGGTGCTGCACCTAGCAATGGGTGACATCACAGGTTCAAGCAAAGTGATTCGTAAGACCATCGGTCCTGGCAACAGGCGGTCTCCGACACCAGAACCAAGGGTGATCTCAACCGAGGTCACACAAACCGCAATGAGGTTGGTTAGCGCCAGCCTAAGAAACAGGAGTACAACCATGGCCGTCGTATCGACGCGACAGCTGCTGGAGAACGGTGTTCACTTCGGACACCAGACCCGCCGCTGGAATCCAAAAATGAAGCGCTTTATTTTTACCGAGCGCAATGGCATCTACATCATCGATTTGCAGCAGTCACTTGCATACATTGACCGCGCATACGAATTCGTGCGCGAAACAGTTGCCCACGGTGGCACAGTTCTTTTCGTTGGAACCAAGAAGCAGGCTCAAGAAGCAATTGCTACAGAAGCTGCTCGCGTTGGAATGCCATACGTAAACCATCGCTGGTTAGGTGGCATGCTCACAAACTTCCAGACCGTTTCAAAGCGCATCTCTCGTATGAAAGAACTTGAGCAGATCAACTTCGATGACGTCGCTGGCTCAGGTCTAACCAAAAAAGAACTTTTGGTTCTTCGTCGCGAGAAAGAAAAGTTGGAACTTGTTCTAACTGGAATTCGGGACATGCAAAAGCTGCCAAGTGCAATTTGGGTTGTTGACACAAACAAAGAACATATTGCTGTTGGCGAAGCACACAAGTTAAACATCCCAGTAGTTGGCATTCTTGACACCAACTGCGATCCAGATGTTGTTGACTACCCAATTCCAGGAAATGACGATGCACTTCGCGCAGTTGGCTTGCTAACTCACGTGATTGCTGACGCAATTGCTGATGGCTTGATGGCCCGCGCCAGTGGCGCAGCTGCAGGAGCACCTGCAGATGCACCTGTTGAGCCGCTTGCCGATTGGGAAAAAGAACTTTTGACCGGAGCTCCGGAAGAAGTAGCCGCTGAAGTTCCTGCGACTGAAGTTCCTGTCGCCGAATAAGCATTAGTAACTGCAGGCAATTTTTGTTGCCTGCAGTTACTTAAATTACATACTGACCCTAAAAACATAAAAGGAAATAATTCATGTCTATCTCAGCCGCGGACGTAAAAAAGCTTCGCGACATTACCGCAGCCGGAATGATGGAGTGCAAAAAAGCACTTGAAGAATCAAACGGTGACTTCGACAAGGCCGTTGAACTACTTCGCATTTCAGGTGCTGCTAAAGCTGCAAAGCGCGGCGCCGAGCGCGAAACTTCCGCCGGCATCGTTTCTCACAACGCTGGCGTGCTAGTTGAACTACTTTGCGAAACTGACTTCGTAGCAAAAAGCGATGACTTCCTAAAGCTCGGTGACGAGATCGCTGCGGCTGTTCAGGCTGCTGGCGCTAAGGATGCTGCTACAACTGCTGCCCTTACTCTTGCCAGTGGCAAGACTGTTGAACAGGCAGTCTCTGACATGGCCTCAGTCATCGGCGAAAAAATCGAACTTGGTCGCGTAGCAAATCATGAAGGCGAAGTTGCGGTTTACTTGCACCGTCGTTCCTCAGATTTACCACCTGCTGTTGGAGTATTGGTTTCGTACTCGGGTTCTGAAGAATCCGCCCGTGCTACCGCAATGCAAATTGCTGCAATGCGCCCAATGTACTTAACTCGCGATGAAGTTCCTGCTGACGTCGTAGAAAATGAAAAGCACATTGCACTTGAAACAGCGAAAGAAGAAGGAAAGCCAGAAGGCGCCCTTCCAAAGATCGTTGAAGGTCGAGTAAATGGTTTCTACAAGGACAATTGCTTACTTGAGCAGTCCTCAGTTATCGACAACAAGAAATCTGTAAAGCAGGTTCTCGAGGAAGCCGGTACCACCGTAACTAGCTTTACTCGCATTGAAATCAATGGCTAATTCTTTGAATTAGTTGCTGATTATTTGGCTCTTTTGGCGCTATCTCCTAGCTGTGATCCAGCAAAGAGGTAGCGCCAAAAGTATTTTTCGGGGGCATTGCAGACTTTTCCTAGGGCATACGGCAAGATTAAAGGCGTGAGCACATCTGATAAATCCAAAGAAATCTGGCCAGGTGTTCCCAAAGGTGGCTGGAAGCGAGTTTTACTAAAGCTCTCTGGCGAGGCTTTCGCAGGTGAAGGCAAACTAGGCGTTGATCCTGATGTAGTAAATGACATTGCTCGCCAAATAGCCGAAGTTGTCCGCGGTGGCGCTGAAGTTGCCGTAGTAATCGGTGGTGGAAATTACTTCCGCGGCGCTCAACTAGCCGAACGTGGCATGGATCGCGCCCGCGCTGACTACATGGGTATGCTCGGCACGGTTATGAACTGCCTTGCTTTGCAGGATTTCCTAGAGAAGCAAGATATTGCAACCAGAGTCCAAACCGCGATTCCTATGAGTCAAGTGGCTGAACCATACATCCCAGGTCGAGCAGTACGACATCTGGAAAAAGGTCGCGTTGTAATTTTTGGCGCAGGTCTTGGCACTCCCTACTTCAGCACTGACAGTTGTGCTGCCCAGCGCGCGCTCGAGATTGGCTGTGAAGTCGTATTGATGGCCAAAGGCGTTGACGGAGTTTACGACGACGATCCACGCACTAACTCAGCTGCCAAGCGTTATGAGAAATTAAGTCATGATGACGTACTGACCCAGAACCTCAAGGTTGCTGATGCCACTGCAATCAGCTTGTGTCGGGATAACGACTTACCAATTGTGGTTTTCAACCTGCTTGTTGATGGCAATATCGCCCGGGCTGTACGCGGTGAAAAAATCGGAACCTTAATTAAGACCAGTCACTAGAGGATTGAGAAAAAATGATTAACGACACGCTTAAAGATGCTGAAGCCAAAATGGGTAAAGCCACGGAAGTAACGCGCGAAGAATTTACAACGATTCGTGCTGGCCGCGCAAACGCAGCGTTGTTTTCCAAAATCATGGTCGAGTACTACGGAACTCCTACTCCGTTGCAACAAGTTGCTTCAATCCAAACTCCAGAACCTCGCGTGGCAGTAGTAACGCCATTTGATAAATCTGCTTTAGGAGCAATCGAACGAGCAATTCGTGATTCAGATTTGGGAGTCAACCCTTCAAATGATGGCGCAATCATTCGCGTACCATTTCCACAATTAACTGAAGAGCGTCGCAAGGAATTCATTAAGGTTGCGAAAACAAAAGCCGAAGATGCCCGAATTGCAATCCGCAATATCCGCCGCAGCGCCAAAGAAGCCTTGGAAAAAATCGCCAAAGATGGAGATGCCGGTAAAGACGAGGTAGCT
>JBIIFI010000140.1:0-3760 GCA_044237405.1 Candidatus Nanopelagicales bacterium
CAAAATTGAGAGCAGCGGGAACGCCGGCACAGCTCCTAGCGTCGCACTTGTTGGGGAAACTGCGCCACTGCCTAACACAACACCTGGTCCTAAAATATAGGAAAATGACCAGACATTGACCGTTGGGATGTAACCGATTGCAAGGAGAGTAATAAAGAATCCTTCAATGATTCCTGGTGCCATCAGCGAAGTTACTGCGCGAGTTTCATTCCAGTGAATCGCGAGAGAGACGCTCGTTAATAGTGAGCCACAAACAAAAAGTAATCCAAATCCAAGAAGAGCTGGTCGAATGCCATTCACAATCAATCTTGGCAACCTGTCGGTAAGTACAGTTTTAGATGGTGCGTAAGTGAGGATACAAATCGTTGTAACCGCTAAAGCTAACAAAAATGTATTTGTCATTGTTGTAACTAATGAAGTGCTTAAATCACTTGTTACTGAAACTAAGTTCACAATTGCCGCAAGTAACGCATAAGTCAGGCTGATGAACAGGCTTACTCTGATAAAACCAAAACTAGTGTTCGGTTGCGCGCTCTTAAGAGCCCACTGGGTTGATCGCCACAAAATAAAAGTCGGCACAATTGCAAAGCCCCAGGGCAAAAGTCCCAAAGTAGTCTGGCCAATAGTTGGTGGCACCAAGTGCAATACTTGCCACGAGATACCCGCAGCTCGTAATACTTGCAATGTAGATTCTGTGCCGTGTGCGGCAAACAACCAAGTCGTAATTACTAATCCAAAAGTTAATAAGTAGCCGATTAAAACCGCTGCTAACGCGGCAACGGCTGAAGCAACAGCGGGCGGATATCTATTAATGTGCTCGTCAGGTACTGGACGTCGCCACTGGCGCTGGGGTGCACCAGTTGGACGTTTGCGAGGCAGCACTTCAGTCACACTTAAAATCGTCCCAGTTACTTACGCAAAAACTGGATTAGACACGGAATCAGAGGCTTGCTAAGACTTCGCGAACTAATCGCGCAGCTTCACTTGGCGTCTTGCCTACCCGTACACCAACCGCTTCTAGTGCATCCTTTTTTGCGGCAGCAGTGCCAGAAGAGCCAGACACGATTGCACCAGCATGACCCATGGTCTTGCCCTCAGGCGCAGTAAATCCTGCAACGTAACCGATAACAGGTTTTGTGACATTTGCCTTGATGTAAGCAGCTGCCCGCTCTTCGGCGTCGCCTCCGATTTCACCAATCATCACGATGACATCGGTTTCTGGATCTGCTTCAAATGCAGCTAGGCAGTCAATGTGAGTTGTGCCAATGATTGGATCTCCACCGATTCCAACGCAACTTGAAAATCCTAGATCCCGTAGTTCAAACATCATTTGATAAGTCAGCGTGCCGGACTTACTTACTAGTCCAATTCTTCCCTGTTGCGTAATGTCACCCGGAATAATTCCAGCATTGGAAAATCCTGGACTGATAAGCCCTGGGCAGTTAGGTCCAACCAAACGAGTTTTGCCTGAATTTTCTGCGTACTGGAAAAATGCTGCGGTGTCGTGTACTGGAATACCTTCAGTGATTACCACGCATAACGGGATTGCCGCATCAACTGATTCAATTACGGCCGCTTTTGCAAATTTTGGTGGCACGAAAACAACAGATACATTTGCTCCCGTTGCCGCCATGGCTTCGGCTACGTTGTTAAAAACTGGAATGCCGTCAACTTCTTGACCGCCCTTGCCAGGAGTTACGCCAGCAACAACATTTGTCCCGCTGGCTACCATGCGTCGAGTGTGCTTAGTTCCTTCGGAACCAGTCATACCTTGCACCAGAATCTTGCTATTTGCATCTAAGAAAATTGCCATCAGAAGTCCTACTTACCTGCAGCTAGTTGAGCAACGCGACGAGCCGCATCATCCATGGTTTCAACACGTTCAATGAGCGCAATTCCTGATTCGTCAAGGATGCGGCGACCTAGTTCAGCATTATTGCCATCAATGCGACAAACTATTGGTTTAGTAACGGGCTCACCACGCTCGGCCAACATCGCTACTGCTTGCACGATGCCATTTGCAACTGCGTCACATGCGGTGATGCCACCAAACACATTTACAAAAACTGCCTTGACTTCTGGATCGCCTAAAACAATATCCAGTCCATTTGCCATAACTTGTGCACTTGCACCGCCGCCGATGTCTAGGAAGTTAGCAGGCTTTACTCCGCCAAATTCTTCGCCAGCATATGCGACAACATCCAGCGTGGACATTACTAATCCGGCACCGTTGCCAATGATTCCAACTTCACCTTGTAACTTCACGTAATTTAAATCAAACTCTTTGGCACGCAACTCAATGGCATCGGTTTGTGAGTTATCAATCAACGCCAAGTGCGCGTCGTGGCGATACAAAGCATTGTCATCTAAAGAGACTTTTCCATCGAGCGCTAAAACTCGGCCATCTGAAATCTTCGCAAGTGGATTTACTTCAACTAAAGTTGCATCTTCTTCAATCAGCACTTTCCAAAGACTTTGCAGCATCTCAATTACTTGATCCCGCACTTCGGCAGGAAACTTTGCGGCATCGACGATCTCGGTTGCTTTGGCATGCGTACAACCTTCTAATGCATCTACGCGAATCATTGCGAGCGCATCAGGGTTGTTGACTGCTACCTCTTCAATTTCAACGCCACCTTCGACGCTTGCCATAGCAAGGAATGAACGATTCGTGCGATCTAGCAAAAATGAAACGTAGTACTCAGCCGCAATATCCGCAGCTTCGGCTACAAGAACTTTGTGGACGACGTGACCTTTAATGTCTAACCCGAGAATATCGTTTGCACGCGCTTGGGCATCCGTTGGATTATCAGCTAGCTTTACGCCGCCAGCTTTACCGCGACCACCAGTTTTTACTTGGGCTTTGACTACGACAGTAGTTCCGATTTCGGTTGCTACTGCCTGTGCTTCTTCAGGCGTGAAGCAAACTTTTCCAGGAACCACGGCAACGCCATGCTTGGCAAATAAATCTTTGGCTTGATATTCGTATAAATCCACGGGCCACTCTCTCACTAGCTTGTGAGAGCAACTCTATCGAACGGTAGTTACACCCACGTTGGCGCGAACCCATTCCACAACATCACCGATTGGTGTGCCGGGAGTAAACACGTGAGCCACACCAGAATCTTGTAAAAGAGTTACGTCATCAGTAGGGATAACGCCACCACCGAATACAACAATGTCCGAGGCGCCTTTAGCTGCGAGCAACCCAATTACTGCTGGAAAGATAGTCAAGTGAGCGCCAGAAAGAATTGACATTCCAATTGCATCTGCATCTTCTTGAATTGCAGTTTGCACAATTTGCTCGGGAGTTTGATGAAGCCCGGTGTAAATGACTTCGAAACCAGCATCGCGCAAGGCGCGGGCAATTACTTTTGCGCCGCGATCGTGCCCGTCTAGGCCCGGCTTGGCTATCACGATACGAATTGGCGGCATTGTTTATTAATACAGGCAAAATAGGCATTCACACAATTTTTCCAACATATTGCGGCAATCCCACGATATCCCCGCATTTGCTTATGAGTTCGGAGATTATTCGATGGGTTATGTCACTTTGGCCACAAATGCCCCATTTTCATTTCCCTTAAGGGCGAATTTCGGGTAGAAAAGACTTATAGATTAAGCACTTTCGCCAAAGTAAGGGTCAATTATGAGTTCAGCACCACGCGGTCGTCATCGCGTAGCGCGTCATGCTGCCCCTAAAAAGAAGGTCGCTTCGCACCATGTTGGAACCCTGTTCGGGCTTGCTGGGGTTAGTTCG
>JBIIFI010000141.1:0-3741 GCA_044237405.1 Candidatus Nanopelagicales bacterium
TCTCAGTTGAGAAACAAGAGCAAAAGGCTCGCGAGACATTGGAAATCTATGCACCGTTAGCACATCGCCTCGGCATGAATTCCATTAAATGGGAGTTAGAAGATTTAGCATTCGCTTCGCTGTACCCAAAGATGAGTGAAGAAATCGCTCGGTTAGTTTCACAGCGGGCGCCAGCGCGAGACGAGAGCTTAAAAACCATCGTTGAGTATGTCGATACGGATTTACTTGCTAACTCAATTTCAGCGAAAATATCTGGTCGGCCTAAACACTTCTATAGCATTTATCAAAAAATGATTGTTCGAGGTCGAGACTTCGATGATATTTATGACTTGATTGGTGTTCGCATTCTGGTTGATAGTGTGCAGGATTGCTATGCAACATTGGGAATAATTCACAATCGATGGAATCCCGTTCCTGGCAGATTCAAAGATTACATAGCCATGCCAAAATTCACGATGTATCAGTCTCTGCATACGACTGTAATTGGCCCCAATGGCAAGCCGGTTGAATTTCAAATTCGTTCGCATGAAATGCATCGAGCAGCTGAGTATGGGGTTGCTTCGCACTGGAGATACAAACAAGACAAAGTGGCGGGCAAAGATGGTCCAGATGACTTGGGCTGGGTCCGACAGTTACTCGACTGGCAGCGCGAAACCGCTGACCCTGGCGACTTCATGGACTCGCTACGCGACGACTTAGGGTCATCCGAGGTCTATGTGTTCACGCCAAAAGGTGAGGTACTGGCGCTGCCTGCCAACAGCACACCAATTGACTTTGCGTACAGTGTGCATACCGAGGTTGGTAATCGATGTGTAGGTGCGCGGATCAATGGAAAGTTAGCTCCGCTTGATACCAAACTCACTAATGGTGACAGCATTGAAATCATTACTAATAAATCCGATACAGCGGGTCCTTCCCGAGATTGGGTAAACATAGTTGCTAGCGCGCGGGCAAAGTCAAAGATTAAGGCGTGGTTCTCTAAGGAGCGACGCGAAGAAGCAATAGAAACTGGCAAAGAAGCAATTGTCAGAGCCATGAAAAAACACGGCGTTCCACTGCGCCTGCTTTCCAATAACATGCTCAACAGTTTGGCCTTGGAATCAAATTACGCCGATGTGAGTGCGTTGTATGCAGCGGTGGGCGAGGGGCACATTGGCGCCCAGACAATTGTCACCAGGCTAACTGCATCTCTGGGCGGTGATGAGGGGTTAGTTGAAGACGCATCTGAGCAAGTGCTACCTAGTAGAGTCGCACATCGCCGGGATGAAAAACCAGATCCTGGAATTACGGTCATTGGCGCGGATGACACTTGGGTAAAGCTTTCGCGTTGTTGCACTCCAGTACCTGGCGACGAAGTACTAGGTTTCGTAACACGTGGCTCAGGAATTTCGGTACATAGAATTGATTGCGTCAACTCTGAATCACTGCGATCCCAGCCCGAACGACTTGTGGAAGTTGCTTGGACTCCAGGCAAGAGCAGTATCTTCTTGGTCAACATTCAAGTTGAAGCTCTCGATCGAGCGCGATTGCTTTCAGATGTAACCAGAGCACTGTCCGATCAGCATGTGAATATTCTCAATGCATCTGTTACCACTACCAAGGACCGCGTAGCGCTATCCAGATTTACCTTCGAGATGGGAGACCCATCCCACCTAGATCAAGTGCTGCGAGCAGTCCGAGGTATCGATGGCGTTTATGACGTTTATCGCGTATAGCGATTAACCTAAGGTCGCAGCACCTGAACGAGCAGCGTCTAGCAAACTTTGAGCCTGTGTGAGCTGATCGCTGATTTTTGCCACATCATCTGCCTTGCCAGCGGTCAGCGCTGCTTGCTTTTGCTTCTCAAGTTTGGCGATACTGCTTTCAAATGAAGTAACCAGAGAATTAGCGCGATCGACAACTTCTGGCTTAGTGCGATGCCATTGTTCTTCCTGCACCTTGCGGATCGCGTCCTCTACCGCCTTTAGTCGCTTTTCAATCTTGTCTTTGTCGTTACGAGGAACGTGCCCAGCTTTTTCCCAAGCTTCTTGAATCACTCGAAGCGCGCTCTTGGCTTCATCGACATTAGATATTGGCAACAGGGCTTCAGCCTGCTTTAAAAGTTCTAACTTGACTTGTAGATTCTTGGAGAACTCTTCATCACGAACAGAATTAGCAGCATTGCGATTCGCGAAGAATTTATCTTGGGCTGCTTTGAATTCGGCCCAAAGTTTGTCCTCTTCGCTCTTTGCAGCTCGCGCAACGCCCTTCCAGTCATCCATCAATTTCTTGTAGGCAGAAGTTGCTGTTGCCCACTCGGTGGACGCCGATAATTCATCAGCTTTTTTGATCATGGCTTTCTTGGCAGTAACAGCCTCAGCGCGACCGGCATCAAGAGTTGAGAAGTAGGCGCGACGGGCTTTATCAAATGCTGAGCGGGCATGGCTAAAGCGCTTCCAAAGTTCTTGTTCCTTGCCGCGATCTGCCGCTGGCAACTTTTTCCATTGATCCAGAAGTTCCTTGAACTTTTCGCCAGTAGCTTTCCACGAGGTGGAATTAGCTAGTGATTCAGCAGTTGCCACGATTTCTTCGCGCTTAACTATTGCAGCGGCCTTAAGCTCAGCTTTCTTGATTGCAGCTGCAGCTTTACGTTCTTCAAAGCCAGCAAGTAGGGCATCTTTTTCTGCCTTAATCTTGTCCAAGTCACCAAGCAAATTAGGTGACTCTAGAGTCTTTTCGATTTTCTCAACTAATGCTTTTACAGAATCGAGACTGCCTTTACCATCTTTGAGGCGCGCGGTAGCAAGTTCAATTTCAGAAAGTAGATCATGATAGCGCTTGGTAAAGAAGGTTAAGCCTTCATTTGGCTCGCCAGCTGCGAACTGCCCGATCTTGGTAGGCCCCGTCGCGCCATTAAGAAACACATTTCCTTCGTCATCTACATATCCAAATTCGTTACTAGTTGTCATGACGAGTTCCTCTTGATCGGGTCCCTAGCGGGCTCTTGAATGTGCAATAACAATTATGGCGTAGTTGTTGCCTGGCTAATTACGACTGCCTGGCTTGGTAATCCATCAGAACCACCATCCAAAACTCCAACAGATGCAACGTTATCTAGAACATCAAGGCCAGCTGTGATGGTTCCCCAAACAGAATAATTTGGAGGTAGTGGTGAATCTTGGTAAACCAAGAAGAACTGACTGCCATTGGTGTTAGGGCCGCTATTTGCCATTGCTACAGTTCCGCGCGGGTAAACGTAATTGCCATCCGCACCTGCTGTCGGCAAGTTTTCGTCAGCGAAGTTAAATCCAGGGCCGCCGGTACCATCACCTGCAGGATCTCCACATTGCAAAACAAATATTCCTTGTGTGGTTAGGCGATGACATGAAGTGTTGTTAAAGAAACCTGAATTTGCTAGCCATGCCATAGTGCCAGCAGTCGTTGGGGCTTTTGCATCAGCAGCAAAGGTAATTGCGCCACAATTTGTTTCTAATGAGAACGAACTGACGCTAGGTAATTCAGTTGTGGCTTCGCCATAAGTGATGTTGTTCGCGCGCACTGTCACAGGAGTTTCACAGCCAGCTACTGGGGCATTGGTTGATATTGCAACCGGTGCAGCAGAAGCAATCTCAGTAGGTTCTGCCAGTGCTGGATCAGGCCCAGTATCTCCACTATTAAGCAGATTCATTACGGCGAATATCGCGACGATGGCAGCTGCACCACCCGAAACCTGCAGAAACCTATTTCGGGTTCGACGATGCG
>JBIIFI010000143.1:0-3704 GCA_044237405.1 Candidatus Nanopelagicales bacterium
AGTAATTGGAGTCGGCGCACTTGTCAATGGGTCAAAGCCAGCACCAGTCTTTGGAAACGCGATTACATCGCGCAAACTGCCTGCGCCAGACAGCAACATACAGATGCGGTCCCAACCAAATGCAATGCCGCCGTGAGGTGGAGGACCGAAGGCAAACGCATCGAGTAGGAAGCCAAATTTATCTTTAGCTTCCTCATCACTCAAACCAAGTAACTTGAAGACTCGTTCTTGCACATCACTGCGATGGATACGAATAGATCCGCCACCGATTTCATTACCATTGCAAACCATGTCATAAGCCCAAGCCAGCGCCTGATCTGGAGCGGATTCGAATCTATCCACCCAGTCAGAATTCGGCGAAGTAAACGGATGATGCACCGCAGTCCATCCGCCATCATCGGTACGCTCAAACATCGGTGCATCCACAATCCAAAGGAATGACCACTGTGATTCATCAATTAACCCGCAACGCTCACCAACCTCTTGTCGCACTGCACCGAGTAGTTGTTGCGTCGTTGATTTGCTGCCAGCGCCAAAAAATGCACAGTCGCCAGGCTTTGCACCTAAGTGAGCTGCGAGTCCATTGCGTTCAGCATCAGAAAGGTTCTTCGCAACTGGCCCGCCAAGTGTGCCGTCAATGTCGAAAGTGACGTACGCCAATCCCTTTGCACCGCGTTGCTTTGCCCATTCTTGCCACGCATCAAAAGTGCGTCGTGGCTGATCAGCGCCACCAGGCATAACGACTGCTCCGACATACTCATTTTGGAACACTCGGAACTCAGTCTTTGCGAAGTATTCAGTGCAATCGGATAGTTCCAGGTTGAATCTAAGATCTGGTTTATCCGAACCATATCTATCCATAGATTCGAAATAGGTCATTCTCGGGATATCCCCGATTTCATAACCTAACGTGCCACTCCAGAGGTTTCGGACAATTGCTTCGCCAACTTCCAAGATGTCTTCTTGTTCGACGAAGCTCATTTCGATGTCAAGCTGAGTGAACTCTGGTTGGCGATCCTTGCGAAAATCTTCATCACGGTAACAGCGCGCTATTTGGTAATAACGCTCCATACCGCCTACCATCAAGAGCTGTTTGAATAGTTGCGGACTTTGTGGCAAGGCATACCAATGGCCAGGCTGCAATCTAACAGGAACTAGGAAGTCTCTCGCACCTTCTGGCGTACTTCTAGTCAAAGTTGGTGTTTCAATTTCAACGAAATTGCGTTTGTGTAACACTTCGCGAGCTAACCGATTGACGTCACTACGCATCCGCAAGATGTTTCCGGCTACAGGTCGTCGTAAGTCTAAGTATCTGTACTTGAGGCGAGTTTCTTCGCCAACTGTTATCGCGTCATCGATTGGGAACGGAAGAGGTGCGCTCTTACTAAGAACTATCACTTGGTCGGCGATTACTTCAATATCGCCAGTTGCTATTTCCGAATTCTCGTTGCCGCCAGGTCTAGCTTCAACGGTGCCGATGATCTGTAGGCAAAACTCAGATCGCAACTCTCCAGCCACAGCCTCGTCGCGAACAACGACTTGAACTGTTCCAGAGGAATCGCGTAGATCCAGGAAGGCAATACCGCCATGATCACGCCGCTTACCTATCCAGCCTGCCAGTGTTACTTGAGAGCCAACATCGCTTAAACGGAGCGCGCCGGCATCGGTGGTTCTGAGCATCCAGGTTCCTTATTTGGCAGTTAGTTAAGTTGATCGAGCAAGGTGTTAATAAGAGAGTCTACGGGCAGATTTTCCTGAACCCCAGTGAGCAGGTTTTTGAGCACCACCGTTGAGTTAAGTAACTCATCTTCGCCAACAATCACCGCAAATTTGGCGCCGCTTCGATCTGCGCTCTTCATAGCCGCCTTGATTGAGCGACCGTCGTAGGCAATGTCACTGTTTATACCTGCTGCCCGCACTGAACCGGTTAAGCCAACGACTTTCCTAACTGCATCTGCGCCTACTGGGATGAAGAAAACATCGGTGGTAGCTTCATCGACAAGCTTTATGCCTTCGGCTTGAACTGCAAGACAGGTTCGATCAACGCCTAGCCCAAAACCAACGCCACCAATGGCAGGTCCCCCTAATGTCTCGATCAGCCCGTCATACCGGCCACCGCCACCAATGGCAGATTGCGCACCCAATCCGTCATGTACGCATTCAAATGTGGTTCGGACGTAATAGTCCAGTCCTCTAACTAGGCGAGGTGCTTTCTCGTAAACCACGCCAAGTTCATCAAGGTAGCTCAAAACTTTTTCGTGGTGTTCAGCACATGCATCACATAGATGATCAGGCATAAGCGGTGCATCTTTTAGTTGCGCCTGAACTTCTGCTCGCTTGTCATCGAGGATTCGAAGCGGATTAATTGCGGCGCGAGATCTAGTTGCTTCGTCTAAATCACATTCAGCTAGGAAACTTACTAAGAGGTTTCGATAGTTTGGCCGACATTCATGGCAACCAAGTGAATTGATTAGAATTCGAACTTGCTTTAACCCAAGTATCTGCCGCTGGGCATAACTTGCCATCCAAATAACTTCAGCGTCAATCGCAGGATCTGACGATCCGATGGTCTCCACTCCAACTTGAGTGTGCTGTCGGTATCGACCTGATTGCGGCTGTTCGTATCGGAAATGAGGACCTGTGTACCAAACTTTGGCGGGTAGAGCTCCGCGATCCATTCGATTTTCTAACATCGCGCGCAACACACCTGCAGTGCCTTCTGGTTTTAATGTCAAACTTCGGCCACCTTTATCCTCAAAGGTGTACATCTCTTTTGAGACCACATCAGTGGACTCACCAACACCTCGCACAAACAAAGCCGTGTCTTCAAAAATTGGAGTTTCGATGTAGCTGTAACCAGAATTCTTTGGCGGCGTGGAAAGTGCATCTCGCACTGCAAGCCACAGAATTGAAAATGGTGCTACAACGTCGTAAGTTCCTTTTGGTGCCTTAAACAACTCTTTCATAAGGCACTCTTGCCTTGTGCGATGCGCAACAAATATTGATTTGTCGACTTTTCAGTAGACATGTCACTCGCGGGGCCGTGACCGGGAAAAACCAGAGCTGAGTCAGGGAGATTCAGCACAACATCGCGCAAAGAAACATCCATCGCCTCAGGCGAACTTCCTGGTAGGTCTGTGCGGCCTATTGCACCGGCAAACAAAACGTCTCCGGTAAACACATGGTTTCGCTCTGCGTCAAAATCAAACAAAATAGATCCTTGTGTGTGTCCTGGTGCATGACGGACTGTGAACTCTAGGCCGGCTAAATTCAACGACATGGCATCAGTTACCTCGCGAGTGTCTTCCGGTTCTGCGAAAACATCATCTGCGGCCATCATTTCCATCAGCGCGTTACGGGTCTCCATCGATACCCCAGCGCCAGGATCATTTAATAGGTAACGATCTGAACCATGAATGAACGCGGGAATCCCATAACCCTTGGCAACTGGAAAAATGGACCACATGTGATCGATATGACCGTGAGTCAACATGGTGGCGATTGGCTTTAAGTTGTGCTCGGTAATGATTTCGCGAATCCCTGGCGCGCTACCCATGCCTGGGTCAATAATGATGCATTCCGCATTAGCACTTGGTGCCAGGACATAGCAATTGGTTTGCCATGGACCTGCACCAAAACTCTTTACTAACATCTTGCCCCTGACCTTGGAATTCCTCTAGGCTACCGCGATTTGGCACTTTTCC
>JBIIFI010000144.1:0-3682 GCA_044237405.1 Candidatus Nanopelagicales bacterium
GGGCTTCGGCGACTAATGCGTCACTCATGTATTTCTCCTCGAACTAGGTCAGTTATGAATAGCTCCACAACGGACCTTCGTCGATTACGGCTTTTTAGGGCCCTCGCCGAGGAGCATCCCTAGATTAGCCCAGGTCAGTACCTTAGGACAAAACGAGCAGTATTTGCAGACCTAAAAAGCCAACGATTGAGCGAGAAGTTCTAAACTCCGACGTGGTCGAACAAACTTGCTACCGAGCCTTCGTCAAAGACTTCTTTGATCGCTCGAGCTAACAATGGCGCGATTGGCAAAATTGTTAAATTAGGGAAATGATTTTCAACTGCGATTGGCAGGGTGTCGGTAACGACAACTTCACGGATTCCGGAATCTTGCAAGCGTTGGGCTGCAGGTGAGGAGAAAATTCCATGAGTTGCGGTAACGATTACATCGGAAGCGCCATTTTCAAATAATGCTTCTGATGCTTTCACGATCGTGCCGCCAGTGTCGATCATGTCGTCAACAATTACACAAACGCGATCCTTAACCTCACCAACTACTTCAAGTACCTTGGCTTCGTTTGGCACATCCGGATCGCGACGTTTGTGCATGATGGCTAGTGGTGCACCCAAAATATCTGTCCAGCGTTCAGCCACGCGTACGCGCCCAGCATCCGGTGATACTACGGTGATCTTGTTGCGGTCTACTGTGCGACCAACATGCGCAGCCAAAATTGGTAGCGCGAACAAGTGGTCTACGGGCCCATCAAAGAAGCCTTGAATTTGGGCGGTGTGTAAGTCAACGCTCATCAATCGATCTGCGCCAGCGGTAGCGAATAGGTCCGCCATCAAGCGCGCTGAAATTGGCTCACGTCCGGCATGCTTTTTATCTTGGCGGGCGTAACCATAAAACGGCGCTACGACTGTAATGCGCTTGGCTGAAGCGCGCTTAAGCGCATCAACCATGAGCAAGTGCTCCATGATCCATTCGTTAACTGGGGCTGCGTGAGTCTGCAATACGAATACGTCGCAACCACGAATTGACTCTTCGAAGCGCACGAAAATTTCACCATTTGCAAAGTTGTAGGCACGAGTTGGAACTAGTTCGGTACCAAGATTGTCGGCAACGGCTTGGGCAAGTTCAGGATGTGACCGGCCTGCGATAAGAACCATCCGCTTTGCATTGTTCTGCGTGATGCCAGTCATCTAGTTTCCTTTACTTGGAGTTCTTATGGGATGAGTCTGCCAGTGCTGCTTGAGCTGAGTCACTACCGGGTCTGCGTCGAAGCACCCAGTCAATAATGTTGCGCTGTCGGGCCCGACCAACCGCCATGGATCCAGCCGGGACATCCTCGGTAATAACAGAACCCGCCGCCGTATAGGCACCGTCCCCGATTACCAAAGGTGCCACCAGCATGGTGTCGCTACCAATTCGAACATAGCTGCCAACTTGGGTGTGATGCTTTTCCTGTCCGTCATAGTTCACAAAAACTGTGGCCGCACCGATGTTGGTGCCTTCACCGATTGTGGCATCACCTACATAAGACAAGTGAGGAACTTTGGAATTTGGTCCCAGGTTTGCATTCTTCATCTCAACAAAGCCACCAGCTTTCGCGCCAGCGCCAAGCACAGTTCCTGGGCGTAGATAGGTGTAAGGCCCAACGTTTGCGCCTTCACCAATGATCGCGCCAATTGAAGTGGTTCTAATTACTGTTGCGCAATGATCGACCACGGTGTCATGTAGCGAACAATCTGGACCGATGTTGGCGCCATTGCGAATTTTGCTTGCGCCACTAATGGTCACATTTGGCAAAATCGTTACTTCGGCGTCAAGTTCCACAGTTCGATCAATCCACACTGTGGTTGGATCAACCATAGTTACGCCAGCAAGCATCCATTCGTCACAAATTCGAGAACGCAGCACTGCACCAGCGGCTGCCAGTTGTCGGCGGTCATTTACCCCGAGAATGTTTTCTTCCGTTGTTACAACTGCAGTAACGCTTTGACCTTGACTTCGCAAAATTCCTAATACATCGGTTAAGTACTGTTCGCCTTGTGAATTATCGGTAGCTAAGTTTTCTAAAGCGGTGCGCAATAAATCTGCATCGAATGCATACACTCCGGAATTAACTTCAGTGATGGCAAGTTGCTCGGCAGTTGCATCTTTGTGTTCGACGATCTTGTCTAGGCCGCGGTTACTGTCTCGAACAATTCGTCCGTAGCCAGTTGGATCGGCAAGATGTGCAGTAAGCACTGTTGCTGCATTGCCAGACAATCCCAAAATCGTATTTTGCATATCATCTGTTGTGAGCAACGGCGTATCGCCAGCCAAAATCAGAACAGGTCCAGAAACTTTTCCTAATGCATCTAAGGCAACTTTTACTGCGTGACCGGTACCAAGTTGTTCAGCTTGTACCGCAGTTTCTAGTTTTGGATGATTTTGCTTTAAATGCTCAGTGACTAATTCCTTGCCATGTCCAACTACAACTAAAGTTTTAGCACTTTCCAATGGCGCTAAGGCTGCCAACACATGATCTAGCAAAGCCATGCCGGCAACTTGGTGTAAAACTTTTGGCTTAGTGGATTTCATCCGAGTACCAGCGCCAGCGGCTAACACAATGATTGCGGCGGGCGGATTTGAGTGTGCGCCCGTTTTATTCACATCTCTAGTTTACTGTTCAGGCCTTGCTCCCGGACGTGGATTCGAACCACGATAAGCACCTCCAAAGAGTGCTGTCCTGCCATTAGACGATCCGGGAAAGCAGTCAAGGTTTGCTTAAAAACACTTAACCCGCCTGCAAATCTTATGCGTCTAAGGGCTAGTTTCCCAAAACGGATGGGGATTTTCGCGCGGTGACCGCTAATTGCGTAGGCGGTATCCTTAATACCTAGAGACAAATGCGCTTGGGATTTGCCTCAACTCGGCTCTAATTAGCATTAACAATTGGAATGGGAAAGCTAGTGGCTATCGCACACGATCACGAGAATGACCTGGACTTAGTCGGTCGTACTCGACCTACTGATGCCGATCGTGTCCGAATGACTGGACATGAGCGCCGGGCACAATTGGTTGAAGTTGGCCGAACGCTCTTTGCCGAAAAAGGCTTTGAATCAGTAACTGTTGAAGAAATTGCAAACACAGCAAATGTTTCCAAACCTGTGGTCTACGAACACTTTGGATCAAAAGATGGTTTGTACGCGGTTGTAGTTGATCGCGAAATGACTTACTTACTTAACTCAATTACGAAAGCCTTGACCGCGGTACACCCAAGACTCCTATTGGAACAAACCGCATGTGCTCTCTTCGATTACATTGAGTCAAATACTGACGGCTTCCGAATCTTGTTGCGTGACTCACCTGCTGCATCTTCATCTGCATCCGCAACCGGCAGCTTTGCTTCCTTGCTATCTGATGTGGCACAGCGAGTAGAAGAGTTGCTTTCAAAAGAATTTAAGCTTCGTGGCTTCCCATTTCAAATGGCTCCAATGTACGCCCACATGTTCGTGGGAATGGTCGCGTTAACTGGGCAATGGTGGCTAGACGAACGCGATACGCCAAAAGATGAAGTGATTGCGCATCTGGTCAACTTAGTTTGGAATGGAGCTGTTGGATTAGAAAGCAATCCACGGCTAATCAGTCGCCGAACTTCAGATTGATTTAATTTTCTAGGTCTGCAACTTCTTGGTCGAATGGCAAAACAATATCT
>JBIIFI010000145.1:0-3660 GCA_044237405.1 Candidatus Nanopelagicales bacterium
CGCCAATAAAGAATCTGTCAACGGCTAATTGGCTGATGGTCACATCTGAAACGATTCCACCAGTGTGGTCGAGCAACATTGTGTAAGTTACGGAGCCAATCCCCCGCGCCACATTTCTTGCGGCTGCGTGATTTAGGAACTTTGCTGCGTCCGGGCCAGAAACGTTTATTCGACGCAACGAAGTCATATCAAAAATGCCAGCGACTTCACGCGTCTTTAAATGCTCGGCGCCGGCAATTGGTGACCAGAATTTACTTGACCAAGCATCGCGCGCGGGCACACTAAGCCCTGCTAACAAACCAGAGTTTGATTCAAACCAGCGGGGACGCTCCCAGCCCGAAGTGTCAAAGAAGGCAGCGCCTAGTTTTTCTTGCTCAGCGTAAAACGGAGACATCCGAACTCCGCGCGGGCTAGTGGAAGGCTCAGCGGGGTGATGAATTGCGTAAGTATCGACATAGGCATTGTCACAGCGCTGTTCATAGTCGGCGCGAGTTAATTCGGCTTCATCAAATCTAGTGAGATCTCCTGGCGCGAAGTCAATGTCGGGTGCGATGCCACAAATCGCTTGCGCAAGTGACCTAGCTGCGCCCACTGAGTGAGTTGCCCAAACACATTCCAAGATCCAGAGTCCATCGACACTAGGTGCTGGTCCCATTAGCGGTAGGCCATCAGAAGAGTATGGGAAAACACCGTTGTATGCCTGTTCATATTTCAAACCTGAAAGTACTGGCATTACTTTTAATGTTTCATCCCAGGCTGGATCCCAATCAACTTGGGTAAACGGTAACTTCGAAGGATCGTCAAGCGAGGCAGCATTGCTGACCATGTCAGAATCCGTTACTGGTAGCGCGCGATGGTTAAACGAACCAATTCCGGCTTTATCGCCTTCGTCGCGAACATAAGTGCCTGCTTCCCAGAACCTGACAAATGGAATACTCGCATCACCATCGCGACCTTTTGCTAACGCAGCTAACGGCTCAGTGACGGCGTACTGATGTTCCATCGAAACAAGTGGCAGTACTACCCCAGCTGAAGCGGCAATTGAATTACCCCAACCACCAGCCGCGATTACGACTAGGTCTGCAGGAATTACACCAGTTGCAGTTTGCACGCCGGTAACTTTTGAGCCAGAAGTTTCAATTCCGGTCACAGTTGTATTACCAATGAATGTTGTGCCGTTTGATTGCGCGCGCTCGCCTTGGGCTTGCGCACTTCGAAGCGCCTTACCGATTCCTTCGCCTGTGGTGTGAAAGCCACCAATGAAAGTGCTTGGATCCAGAAGTGGATTTAAGTTTGCGCATGCTTCAGGTGACAACATCTTGGCACTAAATCCCCACGACGTGGCAAATTCAGTGCGACGAACTAGGTAATCCAGACGCTCTTGAGTAAGCGCAACTTCAATTGAGCCAACTGGATAAAAACATGGTTGGCCAGCAACATCCATAGTCATTAGTTTTGAAATTGTGTAGTCCGCAAACTGGTGCATCATTTTTGAAGTACTCGTGCGAGTCATTAATCCAGGAGCATGCGAAGTAGCGCCACCGGTTTTCCAGATTGGCCCTTGATCGACCACAGTGATATCTCTCTGGCCGAGTTGGGTTAACTCATCAGCTAGCCCAGTGCCGGCAATTCCAGCACCAACAATCACGATTTTTATATTTGCCAACTAAATCTCCAGGGTAAAGGGCGTCTAAAGAATGCTATCTAATATCCCAATCTGCTACCGTTTAAGAGACCAAATCGAAGATCTCGAATTGGTTTTGTTGTTCTCTACGGAGGAAGAATGACTTCAACAACCGCTGCAAAGCGTCCGGGTATGGTGACTTTCCTAGCCGCCATTATCTGGCTCATCGCAATCTTCAACGTTGGGTTCGGCATCCTTATGGTTGTGTCCCCAATTGGTGAAAACCCAACAGTTCTCAGTGCTGCTGGTGGAGTATCTATTGAAATCTCAACCTGGTACTTGCTTCTAAATGGCCTGCTCTCCATCGCGCTTGGCCTTATCTATGTCACTATCTCAAAGCTGATCTTGGTGGGTTCTCGTTCAGCTCAGGTCGTTATCCAGGCACTTGCAGTAATCAATATCATTTTTGGTTTCATGCGTCTTCCATACGGCTGGGTGCCAATTGCCCTTAACGTGATCGCATTGCTAGTTGTGAGCACATCAAAAGCAAATGCTTGGTTCAAGACTGCCGAGTAGATACCTTTGTAAAAAAGCCCGCATCATTTTTGGTGCGGGCTCTTTTGCTTGATTAATGTTCCAGATTTACTGGTCGCTTATTCAGCATCGAAATTGAAATTGCCGCAGCCAGCAACATCGCCAGATACGTAGTCTGTGGGAACAGCACGAACCCCAAAATTAAAGCCAGTAGCGGCCTGCGGATACCAACTGCGCTTGCGGCCACAAATCCAGCGGCAACCAGACTCAAGGTTGCTGAGCTTCCAACTAACTCAGCAATCACTAATGCAGAGCTAGCACCGATGAATGCCAGTGGGAAAATCTGTCCGCCGTACCAACCGCCTGCTAAACAAACTACGAGCACTAAAACTTTAAGTGCAGTTATGCCAATCAACTGGCTAATGGGTTGCGAGCCGTTTAGCAATTCTTGAATTTCATGATGTCCTGAGAAAAGAATCAAAGGTGTGACGATTGCACCGATTCCTAGGATCACACCGCTGACTAAACCAGCAGGGATAGCGCCACCAGGTAGTTTTTCAACAACGATAGTTCTCAATTTGGGAATTGAAACTATTACAAGCCGGCCAAGTGCACTAGCAAGAATGGCAATCAAGGCCACCCAAAGTAAATCAATTCCGATTTCTAAATTAGTTGACTGCGCTGAAGTGAATTGATGTATTCCAATCTCAGGCAACAATTTGGTGATTACGATCAGCGAAGAAATTGCCGCAATGATTTCAGGACCTCGAGCAACCAGTCGTTGACCTAGATTCTTTTGCTCTTGTTTTTCTTCACTTTCAATTCCTGCAAGCACCAATGGCACACCGAATAGCACGCCAAGAGAACCAGCTACTGAAAGTTCGACTACCCGAGCCTGAGTAATACGAAGTATGTGAGACAGCCGCGAACTTAGTTGTGCTACCAATGCAATCAGCGGCGCTTCAGGGCCAACTGGTCCACCGAATCCAAGTGAGGCTACACCTAATGTTGCTCGGCCAAAGATTAAGCGAGCAGGTGGTGCCTGATGGGTTTCGACATCTTCCATATCTGAAATGGCTTCGGTTAAATCATGGGCTTGACTTCTTGATTTCTCAGCAGTGTGATTTAGAAATCCAACAATAAGTCCCCCGAGTGTGCAGATTCCAAAAACTACGATTGCGCTCGTTCTGGCATCATCTTCGGTCCAGATCAAATTCTTTAGACTCAGCACCGCAAATAGGAATGCAATGGATATGAGACCAACCCCAGCACCCAGAACGGCAGCGATCAGATAAACCTTGGGTTTGTCCGCTTCTGCAGTTTCACTCTTTATTTGCTCGGTCATAATTGGAAAGCATAACGGACAAAATAGACTCGTCTTGAGACAAAACAAGGACTATTGCCGATATTCTGGTTAACAAGCAATCGAAGATCTGGGGAGAAAATGAAGAGTGCATTTAACTGGTGGCTAAAGCTCTCCCCTAAAGTTTTGCAAACTCTTG
>JBIIFI010000146.1:0-3658 GCA_044237405.1 Candidatus Nanopelagicales bacterium
TGGCAATAAGTTAATCTCGCTAATTGAAAGATCGACCTGACCATTAACTTCGACAACACTAACTTCCCAGTACCAACCTGGGTACCCAGGCGAGGTGCATTCAAAGGTGTAGCTAGTTATCGCGACTGCAGAATCTTCGGATGGCTCAACAGCAGAATCCAAGGCCACGCCAATATGCTCGGCAGGAATGGATTCAAGTAGCGCCGCACGAGCGATCTCGATGGCGGAAGTTGCTGTGTTCACCTTTGTATTGTCTCCTATATAGGGCGAAACCCTGAAATTCAAGGAAAATTCAACTGAATTAGTGGGATATCAACTTTGGACATCAGCAACTGAAATCAACTCAATGCGACTTTAGCTAAAACTTGCACGCCTGAATCGGTTAACTCGCGTGACCAATTCATGGTGACCTCATCCAACATCAGGCTTCCGACACCTTGCTGCGCGGAAATTTTGGCATCGCCGTTGTTAGTAATTGATATAGATATCGATCCATCGAGTGGATCAGATATCGAAACGGTTACTTGACTTGCTTCCCCATGTCGAATCGCATTGCTGACGCACTCTTTAACGATTTCGTTTATGCAATGTGCGGATACCGAATCCTTGGGAACTGACTCAATTAAATTTTGGGAGTAGTAAATATCAACTGCACACACGCCTTGCCAAAGGTCACTTATCTCCCGTAGGGACTGCGCTAAATCAATTTCGTTCTTTCCAAAACTAGAAATGGCAAAACTAGCCCGCTCCACATCTTCGCGAACTTTGGTCAGCAAGGCGTCATCCACTTCCGAGGCCCCTCGAATTCGCATATTCGCAGCAGTCAGTGAAGATTGCACTGAACCATGCAAAATCTGTGCAGCCTGTTGTCTTAGTAGCCATATTTGTTGGGCGGTACGGTTCAATTCAAGATTTAGCGCTTGATTCGCTTCGGATAACTCTGATTCATACCTGATTCGCTCTCGATCAATTATGAAGCCGTAAGTAACTAGGACGCCGACAAGAACTGTGCCGATAGTCAAAGTAGGTATCAGGTTGAACTCATCAATGATGTCAATCTGGAAAATCCTTGCGACATAAACTGCAGGCAGCCAAGAAATTGCAAAAAGAATTGACAGCAGCAAAAGTGCCAGACGCCCAGGTAGTGGTCGGCGAGCTATCGGTAGGGACAGCGCTACCAGCTGAATCAAAAACATTGGAAAGAACATCACGATAACCAGAGGTAGCGCGGAATAGCCTCGATACGGGTAGAGCCCAGTGGTATCAGGGCCAATTAGCACTAAGTAAATAGCAAATGGACTCGTTACTTCACGCAGCGTAATGAACTTTGGAATAGCTACCAGCGACGGACTAGCTCGAATGATTCCCGCGACTGGAACTTCAATAACTTTTCGCTGATGAAACGATTCAGCTAATGGACGTAACCTCGTATCAATGAAAGCGGTTATCTTTTCCGCTGATTCCTTAACGGCATTAGAGCCGCGAATTGCTGGATTAGATAAGTTTTTCGCAATCTCAGTTAGTGCCGGCTCGACACTTTCTCGCAAGATGGTCTGGATTTCGAGTCGTTGCTTCTCGATCGATGCTTGCGCACTGTGCTCGGCACTCACAAGCGCAAGTCGTTCACTTTCTAGCAGTGCTTGCGTCTGGCCATGCTCTCTAGCGACTGCGGCAATTACCGTAATTATTGAAAGCGCCAGGGAACCAATTAGTGCACCTGCGAAAATTCGGTAACCAAGCAATGGACTCGGCGCCAATTCAAGTTGGTAGGTCAAAAGTCCAATTACTGTAGATCGAGTAGAGCTACCAAGCAAGAAAATGATCATGGTTCGCACGGGCGCCGAGTCGTAAGGGCCGTGGGGCAACATTATTTGACGCAGAATGAACATAACTAGCACGGCAACTGCATGCGCTACTAGTCCAACAAATAGCCAGCCCCATCGAGAAGTGCCGAAACGATTACCGTCGTAAAAAACCGCTACGAACAGACCAATGGGTAACGTCCAAAGAATCACGCGCTTGGTAAACGCTTCACTACTGCCGACCAAAAGCAAAGTGTCTTTAAGCGAACGCCCTTCGAATTGAACGCTCTCAGTCATTAGTGCCTGCGTCATTAGAGATAGGTAAGCCAGCTGCTTCTATATATGCACGGGCTGCGGCAGTTCGGGTACTTAGTGACGGGTCGCCTTCAATTCCGGCTGCAACTAAAGTTCGCCGAATCAATTGCTCGACAGCACGAACCGTTGAGTCTCGTTGTTCGGCAATTTCGGCATTAGAAAGTCCGAGTGCAATACTGCGCAATACGCCAATCTGCGACTTTGAAAGCGTGCCAAGTGGACGCTCTGGATCAAGATCATGGCGCAACTCCGCGTGCACTTCATCGCGTAAGACCCGTTCAATGATCTCGACTAGGGCGCCGGGTTTTGTAATTGTCTCTTTGCGAATGTAAGCGGCACGCTTGGGAATTGACTTTGAATTCTCGCCAGCAAATCTTGGATCTGGCAAATGAGTGAGCATGACAATCGCAATGTGTGGTTTTTGCTTTGTCATAAATTCGGCAACATCTAGTCCCGTGGGGCCAGTACCAAGTTCGATATCTAGCACTGCAACATCTGGATCAAAATTTAGAATTACCTGCTTAGCTTCTACGGCGTTCGATGCCACTGCAACAGTAAATCCGCTGCCACTAACTACATCGGCAATTAACGACCTAAGTAATGCGTCATCTTCGACAACTAGCACTTTGCGAGATTCAATCATGATTTCGCCCGCAGTCTAGGCAAATAAACTAGGCGTCGATTTGATCTGCTACACCACGAAGAACTGCAACTAGTTTTTCAGTTTGCTTGTCATCTGGGTAGCGTCCACGACGAAGATTTCCGGCATAGCCATCAAGCATTTTGATGACATCTTCCAAAACAATTGCCATGTCTTCGGCATCTTTGCGACCACCCTTGGCAACACTTGGTGGGGCTTCCAGGATTCGCACCGAAAGTGCCTGCATCCCACGCTTGCCATCGGCCACGCCAAACTCACAGCGAGTGCCATTCTTTAAAGTTAAGGTTCCAGCTGGGAGTGCGGAGGCGTGCAAAAACACTTCTTCACCTTCATCCGTTTGAAGGAAGCCGAAGCCCTTCTCGGTGTCGTACCACTTCACTTTGCCTGTAGGCACGGTGTTCTCCTTGCGCTGGTTACTTTATGTGACATTCGTTAAACGATTGTCTTACTCAAGGGTAGATGAAAAGTCCGAATCCACCCAAACTTGCGCTTTTTGGGCTTTGTGCAGTGCTCTAATCCAAATAATCTCAAGTGGCGCTGGACACCCTAAACCGCGTAGCGTGTAAAGATGGGCACTTCCAAAAAGGCTGAAACGGTCATGCGACCAAGGTCTTTGGCCGATGATCTACGACAGCGAAGTGACGAGCAACTCGAACTCTTATTCGCAACGCGACCAGATTTGCTGCACCCAGTCCCAACGGACTTAAGTCAACTGGCAGTGCGAGCCACAACCTCCCCTAGTGTTAGCGCTGCACTGGATGCCTTAAATCACATTGAGCTAAGTGTCTGCGAAGTTCTTGCTGCCTTACCTGATCCAACTTCGCTTGCGGATGTCCATGCCGGGTTACTTGGTGCTGCTGGATATCAAGCCGGTGCGATT
>JBIIFI010000147.1:0-3614 GCA_044237405.1 Candidatus Nanopelagicales bacterium
AGCCGTTGCTAACCCGCCAGTTGATACCAGGGCATACTTCCGAGGCAACTGTGTATCAAAGTTCGTTGATCAAGTTGCTGCCGCATCGTGGGATTCAGTAATTCTTGATTTAGGGGAGCAAATCCCACTTAAACGAATATCTACGCCCGATGCGCAAGGTGGCACTGAGGCAGCAACGGCGCAATTGTTCGTGGACAGTAAGACCGCTGCTGACTTGCTAGCCAATCTCACGCCAGAACACATTCTGGAATAGGCTGAATCCCAGTATCTAGTTAGGAGTCATCATGACAGAACGTGAATTTGCGCAAGGTGGCTCTGAACGCGATAACGCAGAGGAACTTGCCCCACTGCCAACAGCTTCAGCATCGGACCTTGATGTAACTGACTTACTAGATGCCATCGATCTAGTTCTAGAGGAAAATGCCGAAGAGTTCGTAAAGGGCTTCGTGCAAAAGGGTGGACAATAAGTGTCCAGTGGCAAGTTAGACAAACGAATTTTTGGAATTGAGACCGAATTCGGCGTCACTTGCACATTTCAGGGCCAGCGCAGACTTACGCCAGATGAAGTTGCGCGGTACTTGTTCAAGCGTGTGGTGTCCTGGGGGCGTAGCTCCAACGTATTTCTGACAAATGGCGCTCGACTTTATTTAGATGTAGGTAGCCACCCTGAATACGCAACAGCAGAGTGTGATGATTTTCATGATCTGATTGTGCAAGATAAAGCTGGTGAGCGAATCCTTGAAGAATTGATTCTTGATGCTCAGGAACGACTTGCCGAAGAGGGAATCGAAGGCGAAATCTATTTATTTAAGAACAATACGGATTCGGGTGGAAACTCTTACGGTTGCCACGAGAATTTTTTAATCAAGCGTCGGCAAGATTATTTGGAACAAATTGAAGCACTCCTACCTTTCCTGATTACTAGGCAACTTATATGCGGCGCTGGCAAGGTGCTTACAACACCGCGGGGAACTATCTACTCACTATCGCAGCGAGCTGACCACATGTGGGAAGGCGTGTCCAGCGCCACCACACGGTCGCGACCAATTATCAATACCCGAGATGAACCACATGCAGATTCCGAGGCTTATCGCAGGCTGCATGTGATTGTTGGCGACTCAAACATGTCGGAAATGACCACATTGCTAAAAGTGGTCTCAATGGATTTCGTATTGCGCTTGCTTGAGACCGGAAACCTAACACGCGATTTCACGTTAGAAAATCCAATCCGAGCAATTCGTGATGTCTCGCATGATATTTCTGGGTTGGCCTTAGTTACTTTGAATTCCGGTAGCACCATGTCGGCACTAGACATGCAGTGGGCCTATCTAGAAATGGCTAAAAACTATGCGGCTTCGGGTGATATGAATCTCACGCCTCAGCACAACATTGCACTGGAGCTGTGGGAGCGCACCCTTGTAGCAATTCAAACCCAAAACCACGCTTTGATTTCCCAAGACATCGATTGGGCAATCAAAAAGCATTTACTGGATACCTATCAAGAAAAACATGATTTGGATCTGTTGTCACCCCGGATTGCTCAGTTAGATCTTTTGTACCACGACATATCGCAAAACCGCGGACTGTTTTACTTGCTCCAGAAAAATGCCCGCGTGAATCGCGTTACTACCGACAGTGAAATAGTGGCAGCTCAAACTGTGCCACCACAAACCACCCGCGCCAAATTGCGAGGGGACTTTATCGCGGCGGCCCAAGATGCAGGCAAAGACATCAGCGTGGATTGGGTACACCTAAAGATGAACGATCAAACTCAGCGCACAGTCCTGTGCAAAGATCCGTTTGCCAGTGTTGACGAACGTGTCGAGCGTCTCATCGAGTCCATGTTGGATCCCGTTAAATAGATACCAGTAAGATAGAGCCATGTCTAAACGCTCGTTCATCGTCATTTTTTCATGCGCGCTGGCTCTAACGGGCTGCGCAAGTGCTGACTCTGCAACTAGCGAAGCTACTGCAAGTCAAGCGCCCTCCGAAGTAGCAACTTCACCTTCGGCGCCCGAGGCCCCGGCATTAACTGGTGTTCCAGTTACTGTTGAAGTAACTGGCGAAGCAGGTTCAGAGCCAGTCGTAGCCATCACGCCTGGCGACCCGGTAACAGAACTTCAGGTAACCGATGTAATCGTCGGCAAAGGAGACGCCGTTCAAGCGGGCGGAACAGTTACAGCTCACTATGTTGGTTATGGCGCAGCAACTGGTGCCATGTTTGATGCATCTTGGAGCAGGGGAGAACCAGCCACGTTTCCGCTAGATCGGGTAATCCTGGGGTGGCAAGAAGGACTGGTTGGAATGCAAGTTGGAGGACGACGCTTGCTAGTCATCCCAGCCGAAATGGGTTATGGCGATAACCCGCCACCGGGTAGTGGGATCCAGGCAGGCGAGACCTTAGTTTTCGTTGTAGATCTAGTAAGTTCTGAATAGTCGCGAGATGGAGAGAAATATGCAACCCCCAGAGTTTGATTTCCCAGAAGGACCAGCACCGACTGAATTGGTTATCGAAGACATCACAGTTGGAGATGGCGAGACTGCAGGTCCAGGGCAAACCGTAACTGTGCATTACGCGGGAATTGATTTTGAAACTGGCGAGCAGTTTGATTCTTCGTGGGATCGTGGTGAGTCAATCGAGTTCCGACTTAAAGGATTGATCGTAGGTTGGCAAGAGGGTATTCCAGGAATGCAGGTTGGCGGTCGTCGCAAACTTACTATTCCACCTGAGATGGCTTATGGCCCTGCCGGCAGTGGCCACAGACTTTCTGGCAAAACATTAGTTTTTATCATTGATCTGCTAGCCGTTTCCTAAATCATGGCAAAAGCACGCACTGAGCGAATGCTCAATTTGCTGTTCGTGCTACTTAATTCGTCACACCCATTAACACGCGAACAGATTCGTGATCGGGTTCCTGGCTACGGGGAATCGAATGAAGCGTTTGAGCGAATGTTTGAGCGCGACAAGGCTGCGCTTCGCGAGTTAGCGATCCCGCTGGAAACTAGACCAGTAGATCTATTGCACGATGATGTTTTGGGCTATCGCATTGACCGAACAGATTGGTTGATGCCAGAAATTATTCTCTCGGCAGAGGAGCGAACCTACCTAAGTTTGGCCGCCAGCGCCTGGCAAAGCGCGCAGCTTAGTAGCGCGGCTAAACAAGCGGTCCGTAGAATCGATGCGCACGAGTCCGATGATTTACCTCAAGTTCCAATCTCGCTGGCAAAAGGTCGCAGGCATGTATCGGAAATTCTTGCTGGTATCTCAGAGCACCGTACGATCACATTCGAATATGTTGGACTAACTGATGAAAAACCAGTTTTGCGAACTATCGATCCTTGGCGGGCACTACTTCATGGCGGTCATTGGTATCTACTTGGCTTTGACCAAGACAAAGGCGAATTCCGCAGTTTTCGCACGGATCGAATAGTAGGAGACATTACAGTCACCAATTACGCAATTCTGGAATCTGTCCCTGATGACTTTAGTGTTGCTGAAGTTGTCTCAAGCTGGGAACAAAGCGAGCACGGCTCACTACAAGCGAAATTGTTGGTGCGACCTGGACTAGGTGCTTCACTGCGCCTTCTCGCTAGCGAATGCATCGTAGGTGACG
>JBIIFI010000148.1:0-3612 GCA_044237405.1 Candidatus Nanopelagicales bacterium
TCCAGGGACTATGTAACCCTTTTCGTTTAATTTCTCATCAACTGCTGCAGTCACCAACGTGACGTCGACATCACGACCAGCAAGCGCCGCTTCCACCGCAGCGATTCCTTCGGGCGCTGAAAGCAAACAGATTGCGGTGATCTGATTTGCGCCACGCTCCAGCATTAGATCAATCGCTGCAATTAGCGTGCCGCCAGTTGCCAACATCGGATCAAGCAAAAATACTTGTCGACCCTTTAGGTCACCAGGAATGCGATCGGCATATGTTGATGGTTGCAAAGTATCGTGATCACGAACCATTCCCAAGAATCCAACTTCAGCTGTTGGCAACAATCGCGTCATGCCATCTAGCATTCCTAGTCCTGCGCGCAGGATCGGAATCACAACTGGAGTCGGGTCACTTAAGTGCACACCTTTAGCTGGTGCAACCGGAGTCTGCACTGTGACTGGTTGAACGCGAATTGATCTAGTTGCTTCGTATGCCAAGAGTGTGACTAGCTCATCGGCAAGCCGGCGAAAAGTTGGCGAATCGGTGCGTTCATCTCGCAAAGTTGTTAACTTGTGAGAGATCAATGGGTGTTCGGTTATCAGTATGCGCACGTGCTCACAATAACTTGCTAATTCAAGTTTTTGGACTTTGGCTCAGGTTTTGTGGTCAGTGTTACTAGAGTGACTCAATCCCATTTTGTCAGATCACAGATCTATGACGGTTACATGAACAAGTACGCCCAGCGCTCAATAAATATGCGCGCAAAGTACAATCTTTCTAGATACTGCGAATGTCGCATTGTTTTTAAGAGAGGAGCCCTCCGTGTTGAAGGGTGTAAAACTTGCCTCAGTCCTAGCGGTAGCGTCATTGGCGCTTGCAGCTTGTGGATCAAGTGGCGAAACAGCTGAAAGTCCAGCTCCAGTAGAAACCGTACCTGCGGCAGCTGTTGTTAAAGTCGGTATGGCCTATGACCAAGAAGGTAAAGGTGACGGCTCGTTCAACGATGCTGCATTCGCCGGTCTTTCAAAGGCTCAGGCAGATCTTGGTGTTGAAATCAAGGAAGTTAGTTCCGGAGCAGGCGCAACTGATGCAGCTCGCGAAGAACTTCTAACATTGCTAGCTGATGGCGGATACAACCCAGTCATCGCAATTGGCTTTGCGTACAGCACTGCATTAACAACAGTTGCTCCAAAATTCCCAGACACCACTTTCGCAATTGTTGACTCAGTTGTTGAATCACCAAACGTAGGTTCACTAATCTTTGCTGCAGAGCAGGGTTCATACCTAACTGGTGTAATCGCAGCTTCTGCTTCAAAGTCAGGCACTATTGGCTTCATCGGTGGTATGGAAATCCCACTAATCGAGGCTTTTGAAGCTGGTTACATCGAAGGTGCACAGTCTGTTAATCCAGACATCAAGGTTGAGTCCAAGTACATGGGCGCTGCTGGCGACAACACTGCTTGGAACGTTCCAGAAAAGGCTAAGACTGCAACTGATGGCATGATCGCCAACGGTGCAGACGTTGTTTATGCTGCTGCTGGTGGTTCCGGTCTAGGTATGTTCCAGTCTGTAAAGGCTGCTGCTGATGGCGGAGCAACTGTCTGGGCAATCGGTGTTGACTCCGACCAGTACACAGTTCCAGCACTTGCTGACTACAAGGACATCATCGTGACATCCATGTTGAAGCGCGTTGACGTAGCTGTATACGACGTAATCAAGGGCGTAGTTGATGGAGCACCACTTTTGGGTATCCAGAACTTCGATCTATCCAAGGATGGCGTTGGCTACTCAAGCTCCAACTCTGCTGTATCTGACTTCGCTGCTGCTGCTGATGCTGCTGCTGAGAAGATCAAGTCCGGCGAAGTTGTTGTTGGTACAACCGTCAAGTAACAAATAATCACAGTGAGGCTCGGGTGGGTTAATTTCCACCCGAGCCTCACTTTTTGTTTAGGTAAGTCGTAAGTTTAGGTAGTAAAGAATTTCCTGAAAGGCACGGTTTAGCGTTATGAGCCAAAATGTACTTGCAGTAGAACTTGCTGGAATCTGGAAACGGTTTCCGGGGGTAATCGCAAACAGCGACATCAACCTCAAAGTTGCCGCTGGCACAGTGCATGCAATTGTTGGCGAGAATGGTGCCGGCAAGTCAACTTTGATGAAAATTCTTTACGGAATGCAAAAAGCTGACGAAGGAACAATTTCAATAAACGGTAATGAAATTGTTTTTGGTTCACCCTCTGATGCCATTGCAGCAGGAATTGGCATGGTTCATCAACACTTTATGTTGGCAGATAACTTTACAGTTTTAGAAAATATAGTTCTAGGTAGTGAACCTAAGTCTGGTGGCAAACTTGATTTTGCAAAAGCACGCAAACAGATTTCCGAAATTGCTGCTGAAAATGGTTTAGCAATTGATCCTGATATTTTGGTAAGCGAAATTGGTGTTGGCGATCGACAGAGAATTGAAATTCTAAAAGTTCTTTATCGCGGTGCAAAAATTTTGATTTTGGATGAGCCGACTGCAGTTCTGGTCCCGCACGAGGTTGATGAATTATTCAACACTTTGCGCGACTTGAAAAAAGAAGGACTGACGGTAATCTTCATCAGTCACAAACTCGACGAAGTTTTATCAATTGCCGACGAGATCACCGTGATTCGGCAGGGCACAACAGTAGGCAGCGTTAATCCACATACGCAAAATGTTTCTGCTCGCGATCTAGCTGAGATGATGGTTGGAAATGAATTGCCAACACCTCAAGCAGTTGGTGACACCGTTCAAGATGAAGTCGTCCTGAAAGTTGAAAATCTTTCAGTGATTGCCAAAGGTGGCAAGGCCATAGTTGATGAGGTTTCATTTGAAATTCATGCCGGCGAAATCATGGGAATCGCTGGCGTTGAAGGCAACGGGCAGGCTGAGATTCTTGATGCCCTTATGGGAATCGAAGCTGCAACCGGAACTATTTACTTTAAATCAGAAGACATCAGCAAGAAATCTACCCGGCATCGACGCGAACTAGGAATCGGATTTATCCCTGAAGATCGCCAGCGTCAGGCGCTTTTGTTGGATGCGCCACTTTGGGAAAATCGAATGCTTGGCCATCAAACTCGCCAACCAAACTCAAATGGTTTCCTACTAAATCCTCGGGGCGCTAAAGCGGATACCAAGCGTATTGTTGCCGAATACGATGTGCGCACCCCAAGTATTGATGTTTTAGCTAGCGCTCTTTCCGGTGGAAATCAGCAAAAACTTATTGTTGGCCGTGAGATGTCAGGTGAACCGAAATTGCTAATTGCAGCGCATCCAACCAGAGGTGTTGACGTAGGCGCCCAGGCTGCAATTTGGGATCACATTCGCAATGCGCGACAAGCTGGATTAGCAGTACTTCTTATATCAGCCGATCTAGATGAACTAATTGGACTTAGCGACACAATTAAAGTTTTGCTTCGTGGCAAGTTTGTTGCTGAAGCTGATCCAACCACAGTTACACCACAAGAACTCGGTGCCGCAATGACTGGTGCGGGGAGGGCTGCGTAATGAACTTACGACGAATTGGAACTAGTTTAATCGCGCCAGCAATCGGATTAATTGTTTCGCTACTTGTTACCGCGATCATCCTGACTTTGAT
>JBIIFI010000149.1:0-3576 GCA_044237405.1 Candidatus Nanopelagicales bacterium
CTTTGCTGGTTCCCAAGAGAACACCAAATATCAAAAAGTAAATTGCGGCATTCAAAAACGGCGTAATCAGTTGCCACAGGCGACCTAGCAAACTATCTGAGTATTGCTGGGTATTTCTCGCACTGGCTAGCTCCGCAATGAAATCTTTGCGGCGCCAAGTCTCCTTTAAATAATTTGGAAATGATTGCACTTTGCTGGCGCTAGTTAAGCCATTGGTTTCCGCAAAGTCCTTTAGTGGAAGATTTTCGGTCATGATTTTGTTCGCTTATTTGCGCGATCAAGGTCAGCTTCAAAATCAACTTAGACTGCAAACAAATCGCTGATGGCTAACTCGATACCACGTTCGAAATAATCTTGGTCGTCACATTCATCTAGGCGTTTAATCAGAGCAGCTTTATCGGACGCGGCAATCACATTGATACCAACAGATTCACCAAGACCGCCAACTACAGTTTTGCTCAATTCCTTGACTAACCCGTTTTCATTAACTGTGTACTTTACTTCTTCATCAGAAACAGCTGAAGTATTGACGGCGATTGCAGTTTGCCCAGCATCGATATTTAGTTTCAGCCTTTTTAGAACTTCAGGTTCAAAAACCACGTCCCCATTCATCCAGACAACTGGGCCGGGTGCAGATGCCCGAAGGGCTTTTAGCAAGCTTTTGCAAGTATTGGTTTGATCAAATCTTTCGTTGTATACGAAAACCGCATTTGGAGCTGCCTCTAAAATCAAACCAAGTTTGAAGCCAACAACTATATGAATTCGAGTTCCAGCGCCAAATGCCTGGGAAATGTTGTCAAGCTGTTGTTGCATAATTGTGCGGCCATCATCAAGTGGCGTAAGCGGCTTTGGAAACGGCCGACCTAGTCGAGTGCCCATTCCTGCAGCCAGAATTGTCACCTGTGTGTCAGTCATTAAAAAGAGCCTCTCTGAGCCTGGATCTCATTAATGAGATGGTCCAGTACCTGATTCTGCCAGTTTATTGGCTCTAATCATATCTTGGCTGTGCTGGGTTATTGCCTGTCGCATTGCTGCAAAAAATCGAGGAGCGCTTTCGCCAGCCTGAACATTGTCAAAATAAAATTCTCGCAGCACGATTCTTTCTTCAATAAATGAATCAGCACTTAACGCTTGGCTAATTAAGAGTTCTGCGTCTTTTATGTTTGCTTTTGTTAAGACTTGGGTGGCTGTACTTAGCGGGGAATCAATCTTTAACTGCGTTAAATTATCGCGACGATCTGTCAAGATAATTGGCTTGTCAGTGTTCAAATACAAAAAGTCCAACGCAATTGAGGATACATCTGAGATCAATAAATCAACTTTGGGAAAAGTTGCCAAGATGTCGCCAGTTTCCTGAATCACATGAACTGGCTCACCACTTTTTGAGTTTGCTTTCTTGATGGCTCGAAGTATGTACTCATGATTTTTACGAATTGATTCGTTTGCAGAATCTGCAATTCTTGGATGCGGCTTGTAAACCACTCTGGCGTTTGGCTGCTTCAACATCGCATCGATTATCAGTGGAGCCAGGTATTCCATGGAGGTGTAGTTGTTCGCTTCATCTTCGCCGGCCCAAGTAGGTGCATACAAAAGTGTTTGAAGCGAGGAATCTGATAGTGCAGATGCATGACTTTGATCAAGTTGTGGTCGCCCAACGCGCACCAACACTTGTTCATTGAATTCCGAAAGTGCTGCACGATGCCTTCGCACTGCGGCTTCGCCTGCAACAAAGACACGATCGTAAGCTTTTACTTGGTTACTCACCATGCAAATTTTGTCGCTCTCTCCATGATTCACATGGATGTGTGCAAGCGAGGCAACAGTTAAAGATTGGAAATTTCCCATTCCGTTGTTAACGTATACAACTGCTTTAAGTGGGCTGACTCGATAAAGCTCCATCAAGTCAGTAAATGTTGGTACGTAAACGACTGGTAACTTCGTAAGTTTAATTAATTCCAGATAAACAGAAATTTTCCTGACCACAATGCCAAAAGTTAAATCTGCCGGATGATTCTCTAGTACAGGCAACCATTGGGTTAACTGGTACATCCTTGGAAGGAAATCTGGGAAGTAGACCGCGACTTCAACTTGGATTCCTGAATCTGGCTCGTACCCTCTTGGGCCATCAACGAAGCGTTTGCGAATCTTAAGGACGTGCAATGCCTGTGCAACCGAATCACGAACGGAGCTAGGGATCGCAGCCTTCAATGATTTGTTAGACACAGCACTAGACTCCAAGGAATAACGGCAAATTAACTTTCAGTGAAATAATTCTACCTAAGTGCCAGTTTTGTCATAATTTTGTCATGATTTATCGGGTTTATTGCAAGGGAGTCGAGAGTGAATCACTTGCCATTAATGGTGATTGCAGTAGAAAGCCAGGCAGGAACGCCAGCACAAGTTGCCGAATTACGCAATCAAATTGAGTCGGCTGGAGCCACATTCCTAGCAACAAAAAATCTTTCTGTCGCTGAAGTCTTAGATTTGATCTCGTTAAAACTTGAAGCTGGCCCGGTAGCAGTTATTGATTCTGGTTTAGTAACTGGGCAAGCGATGTTCGATGCGCTAGTGAAGGGCAACTGGAGTGCAAGTGCTGCACTTGTGAAACCGAATGACATTCCAACTATGACACAAGACGCCCGGGTAATGCATAAACGCATAGTGAGCTCAGCAACAGCAGATCATAGAGTTACCCAACCAACACATTTGTTACTCGGATTTGTGCGTATCGGAGTGAGCGAAGAATCTCGGGTCGCACTTCAAGCAGCAAAAGAACATGCAAAGAGTAGTTCGAATGAATTAAATATCGTCGACTTGATCACGGTAGCCCTAATTCGGACCGGAAGTTCTTTGGTTGCTATCAATGCGGCGGGAGTGTGCAAGCGAGCATCGCAAAAAAGCCAAGTTTCAGAATTTCGAAATGAAGTGTCGCAGCAAGACGAGGAGCAAGTTCGGATTGAACGAGCTATGCGAACCGATGATGGCTTTTATTCCACATTTGTATTACGAAAGTTCTCCCGCAGACTTTCAATACTTGCGGTAAGCCGAGGTTGGACGCCAAATCAGATAACACTTACTTCGCTGCTTCTTGCCCTAGCAATGGCTGGACTGCTTGCAACTGGCTGGTGGCCCGCAATGATTATTGGCGCAATCGGGGTACAACTGTCAGTCATTATTGATTGTTCGGATGGCGAAGTGGCCAGGTATACCGGCGTGTCTTCCCAGCGCGGAGCTTGGCTAGACGCTGCTACAGATCGAGTAAAAGAATATGCACTTTATGCAGGTTTAGCTTTCGGCGCGGGTCTACACGGAATAAACATATGGCCACTTGCTATGGGAGTTATGATCTTGCAAACTGTGCGACACATGAGTGACTATAACTTTCATGCCGTGCAAGTCATTCGAGAAACTGCAATCAGATCGTACCCAATGAGCGCTGGCCTGGATGCTGGCGTTAAAAGTAATGGCACCTTGTTAGATTCTTCAGCACAGTTGAATTCCAATCGTGGTTTACGTTGGTTAAAGAAAATCATTCATTTGCCAATTGGCGAACGCTGGCTGGTTATCTCGCTTGGT
>JBIIFI010000152.1:0-3544 GCA_044237405.1 Candidatus Nanopelagicales bacterium
CGGTAACTCATCAGTTGTTATACCTTCGTTAACGCCAGAGGTGTAGAGCACATCTAAAGTTTCACGTAGCGCGGATATTGGATCACCAGACTCTGGAACTCCTTGTGGAACTTTGCCAGACCAAAGTGCTTGACCATCACGCTCGGAAAGCATCGCAGAACTCGCAACGCCGACGAATGAATAACGCGACCAAGATCTACCATGTTCAGCAGATTCCAAAAGGAATGTACCAGCGCGCTCATTAGCCAGCTTGCGGTAAAGACCTAATGCAGTTTCACCATCGGCTAATAATTTGCGAAAAACTGGAATTACGCGTCGAGTCTGAGCTAACTTGCGAAATTCTGCCAAGTTTGGCGTTGTCATGAACTCGCCTCTGGATGGGTAACTGACTCGTCAAAACAAGTTTGATTTCCCGTATGGCAAGCCACTCCCGTTTGATCAACTGTTAGTAACAGTGTGTCTTTGTCGCAATCAGCTGCGAGTGAAACTACGCGCTGGGTATTTCCAGAAGTTTCACCTTTCACCCAAACTTCGCTTCGACTACGACTCCAATAGGTGGCTTTACCAGTCTCTAAGGTTTTAGCAATTGTGTCCGCGTTCATCCAGGCCATCATCAACACTTCTCGAGTATCAACTTGTTGCACAACGACAGGGATCAGCCCTTGATCATTGAACACAAGGTTCGCAAGGAATGAGGCGGACATGACTCTATTGTGCCTTGTTGGAACAGGCTTGGCGAAACTGCCCGTTGACACAATTAACGAACTTCGCTGCCGTTCCTACCTAATTCGGACTTAACTTCCTGAATTGAAAGTTCATTAAAGTGGAAAACGCTTGCTGCCAGAACTGCATCTGCACCAGCAACAACTGCTGGGTGGAAATCAGCTAACTTTCCAGCGCCACCACTTGCAATAATTGGGATATCTACAATCTTGCGAACTGTTGCTATCAATTCCAGGTCATAGCCAGATTTGGTGCCATCAGCATCCATCGAGTTAAGTAGTACCTCACCGGCTCCGCGCTGCGCTGCTTCAGTAATCCATTCCAAGGCATCTCTGCCACTGCTTTGCCTGCCACCGTGCGTGGTCGCCTCAAACCCACTGGCAAAACCTGTGGCTCGGCGGACATCTACCGACAGCACCACGCACTGGTCGCCGAATTGAGCGGCTGCCTGGGAGATTAATTCTGGATTGTCTAGTCCGGCAGTATTTATCCCTACTTTGTCTGCGCCTGCGCGCAACAATTTATCAACATCGCCTACCGATCGAACTCCGCCGCCAACCGTAAGTGGGATGAATAGTTCATCCGCAGCACGCTTAACCATTTCGTAAGTTGTTTCCCGATCGCTGCTTGAGGCCGTAATGTCGAGAAAAATTAATTCATCGGCGCCAGCTGCTCCATATCGCTTAGCAAGTTCAACAGGGTCACCAGCATCTTTTAGATTTTCAAAATTGACGCCTTTGACTACGCGCCCAGCATCGACATCAAGACACGGAATTACTCTGACTGCAACCGACATTTAAAGACCTTGTGGTCCGGCAACGGTAATAGCTTCTTCCAAAGTAAAGGCGCGAGCATAAAGCGCCTTACCAACAATTGCGCCTTCAACACCTATGTCAGTTAGAGCCCGCAATTCGGTAAGGTCGGCTAAGTTCGCGATACCGCCACTTGCGATCACGGGCTTGTTGGTGCGCTCGCACATTTGCTTAAGCAGATCAATATTTGGACCACGCAATGTGCCATCTTTAGTCACATCAGTTACGACATACCGCTGGCAGCCATCTGCCTCCAAGCGATCCAAAGTTTCCCAGAGATCGCCGCCTTCTTTAGTCCAACCTCTGGCGGCAAGCACTGTGCCGCGAACATCCAGCCCAACTGCAATGCGATCACCAAACTCTGAAATAACCTGCGCTGTCCATTCTGGATTTTCTAAGGCTGCAGTACCAAGATTTACTCTGCGACATCCGGTGGCAAGTGCAGCTCGAAGCGATTCGTCATCTCTAATGCCACCTGATAACTCAACATTTACATCGAGACGGGCCACAACACCAGCAAGCAATTCCCGATTTTGCCCTCTGCCAAATGCAGCATCTAGATCAACTAAGTGAATCCATTGTGCACCGCTAGCTTGCCAATCCAAGGCTGCAGCCAATGGATCACCGAATGAAGTTGCGCTGTCAGCTTCACCTTGGACTAAGCGCACCGCTTGTCCATCGGCAACATCTACCGCAGGCAGCAAAATCAACGAAGGCATTTGGTTCTCTAGGTTCATCTGATGTTGCTCACTTAATCGCCGATATCCAGTTATCTAACAATGCCAGACCGGCATCCCCAGATTTTTCAGGGTGGAACTGAGTTGCCCAAAGCGGTCCATTTTCTACAGCTGCCACAAAATCTTCCCCATGATTAGCCCAAGTTACTTTTGGTGGAGTGAGCAGTTTGTGTGGGTCTAGTTCCCACTTTCGAGCTGCATAAGAATGCACGAAATAGAAACGCTCTTCAGAAATCCCGGCAAACATTTGTGATCCGTTACCTGTAGTTACGGTATTCCATCCCATGTGAGGTAACACTGGTGCATTGAGTTTCTCGATAGTGCCTGGCCATTCATTTAGCCCTGCATGGAATCCAAGGTCAGCATGTTCAGTACTATTTTCAAACAGCACCTGCATGCCAACGCAAATTCCTAAAACCGGTCGCCCGCCAGCTAGCCGTCTACCTATGATTTGATCGCCTCGAACGTTCTTAAGGCCTGTTACGCAGGCTGCAAACGCTCCCACTCCTGGCACCAAAAGCGCATCAGCATTCAATGCCAGTTCAAAGTCGGCCGAAATAGTAACCGAGGCACCCGTAGTTTCGACCGCTCGTTGTGCGGATCTAACATTTCCCGAACCGTAGTCCAAGATGACAACGGTGGTCACGAGTTAGAGGCTTCCCTTAGTTGAAGGCACATCTGTAACGCGAGGATCAAGTGCAACGGCATCGCGCAAGGCACGGGCAACTGCTTTGAATTGCGCTTCGCTAACGTGGTGAGCATTGCGGCCACTAAGGATTCGGATGTGGATGCAGATCTGGGCCGAAGCAACAATGGATTCCCAAATGTGACGAATCAAAGTGGTATCGAAAGTTCCGATTAATTCAACAATTTCTGGCTGTTCGTGAACTAAGTACGGCCGGCCGGATAAATCCACAGCTGCGTGACATGCGGTTTCATCTAATGGCACATAAGCGTCGCCAAATCTACGAATTCCAACTTTGTCACCTAGTGCAGTTCGGATGGCTTCGCCGATTGCCAATGAGGTGTCTTCGACGGTGTGATGTGAATCCACGTCAACATCACCCTTGGTCACAACCTTCAAGTCAAATCCACCATGACGGCCCAGCTGTGAAAGCATGTGGTCGAAAAATGGCACGCCAGTTTCAATATCAATCTGTCCGGTGCCATCGAGATTTAACTCAACTAGTACCGAGCTTTCCTTGGTGGAGCGTTCGATGCGTGCGGTGCGTGCCATGGGAATCACTTTCAGTTGGTAGTTGTTAGTTGTTA
>JBIIFI010000154.1:0-3513 GCA_044237405.1 Candidatus Nanopelagicales bacterium
GTTGCGCTATCGCTCGCAAGGCAGGCATTCGCTCCCACTTGTGATTCGTTCACCATTTGGTGGCGGTGTTCGCACTCCTGAACTTCACTCTGATGCCTTCGAAGCTTTCTATACTCACACGCCCGGTCTAAAAGTTGTTGCTCCGGCTACGGCTTACGATGCAAAAGGCCTACTTGCGGCGGCAATGGAATCTGATGATCCAGTGCTTTATTTAGAACCGCTTAAGGGTTACCGATTAACTAAAGATGAAGTACCAGATGAGCGCTACATCGTGCCACTTGGCAAACTTCGGGTCGCCCGCGAAGGCACCGACGTAACTCTGATTGCTTGGTCCGCTGCGGTAAATGTTGCTGAGCGCGCAGCCGAGGAACTAGCTGAGCAAGGAATCGGCGTTGAAGTCTTGGATCTTCGTTCATTGAATCCACTAGACATCGATGGCATTTCCGAATCTGTTGCAAAAACCGGTCGGGCAGCGATCTTGCATGAAGCGCCGCTTACTGGTGGTTTCGGTGGCGAGCTAGTCGCAACGATTCAGCAGGAATGTTTCTACAGCTTGGAAGCGCCAATTATTAGAATCACTTCACCTGATACTCCTTACCCACTTGGTGGCGTGGAAGATCTTTACATCCCAGATGTTGTTCGAGTAGTTGCTGAAGTAGCAGCTTTGGCAAAGGCATCGGCATGAGCAACTTAATTGATTACAAACTTGCTGACGTTGGCGAAGGTATTGCCGAAGCTGAAGTTATCGAATGGCTGGTTGCAGTCGGGGACAGTGTTAAAGAAGATCAGCCGGTGGTCGTTGTTGAAACTGACAAATCCCAAATCGAAATCCCAGCTCCGGTAACAGGAATTGTGAAATCACTTGGCGCAAAAGTTGGCGATGTTCTAGCAGTTGGTTCCAACCTGATGCAGATCGAAGCAACTGGAAAAGTTTCAAATGACATTGCCTCACATGTTGCGGCGCCGGTGACAGATACAAAACAAACTTCTCCGCAGGCTGCAACGCCTGCTCGCGCGACAAACATGCGACCACTTGCAAGTCCTAGTACGCGCAAACTTGCAGATTCACTCGGCGTCTCATTAGAAGCTGTAACAGGTTCGGGTCCTAATGGCCGAATTACTGACGAAGACGTAACTAATGCCAAGTCAGGTTCCAATGCAGCAACCGTTTCGCAAGACATCAGCCCATCAATTTCACAAGCTGATGGCGACGGCGTAACTCTGATTCAATTGCGCGGGTTACGCCGACAAATCGCAACCAGTATGTCTGAGGCGCTTCGGATCCCACACATCACCGAATTCAAAGAAATTGATGCAACAGCACTTATGGCACTACGCAACGAGTTGGCTCCACAATTTGAAAAAGAAGGAATCAAGTTATCGGTCACGCCGCTATTGATGCGAGCCTGTGTGATTGCGCTACAGAATCATCCAACTTTTAATTCCCGCTTTGATGCCGAGATGGGTGAGATTCGCCAGTACGACGACATCAACCTTGGCTTTGCAACGGCAACTGATGATGGCTTAATTGTTCCAGTGATGCGCACTGCAAATGATTTCACAGTTTCAAAGCTCGCAAGCGAAACTGATCGGCTAGCTGACCTCGCTAAAACTCGGAAAGCAACTACTGACCAATTGGGCGGCGGCACCTTTACGATCACGAACTTTGGCTCGTTTGGAACTTGGCTGGGAACTCCAATCATTCGCCCACCCGAGGTTGCCATCGCGGGCTTTGGCCGAATTGCTGAAAAAGTAATTCCAGTCGATGGCCAGCCAGCTGTTCGCATGGTTTTACCGATCGTGGTTGCCGCCGATCATCGAATCAATGATGGTGCACACCTTGGAGCATTTGTTAACGACCTTGCAAAACTTTTGCTTAACCCAGAATCTTTAGTGAAGTAGGGCGGATCAGTGGTTGTCGGAGAGATGCCTTCATCGGTTGACTTACTTGTAATCGGCGGCGGACCTGGTGGTTACGTAGCTGCAATTGCAGCCGCGCAACTTGGTCGCCAAGTTGTTTTGGTTGATGCCGATGGTGAAGCCGGACTCGGCGGCGTTTGTGTAAACGTAGGTTGTATTCCTTCTAAGGCACTCATTGGATTAGCTCATGCAACTCATGACATTTCCGGGTGGGGTAACCGCGGACTCAAAGTAACAGGGGAACCATCCGTAGATATGAAGGAATTCCAGACTTGGAAAACTGAAGTAGTTACTGGATTAAATGGTGGCGTCCGCCAACTACTTAAAACAGCTGGCGTTGAAGTTCGCCAAGGCTTCTTTAGATTCACTCGCAAAGATCAAGGTGTACTCGAATACGGAGAAGCGCCACCCACTCACATTCAGTTTAAAAACTGCATCATCGCAACTGGTTCCAGGCCAACGGTAATCCCAGGGCTGCCACGCGACGGAAAACGAATTCTTGATTCATCCGATGTCCTTGCGCTAGATGTTTTGCCTAAATCAATTGCAGTTGTTGGCGGCGGTTACATCGGCGTTGAACTGGGAACTGCACTAGCTCAACTTGGTTCCAAAGTAACAATGATCGAAGCGGCCGAAAGATTATTACCGGCGCTTCCTTCCACATTGGTAGCACCAGTTGCTCGTCGCCTCGGCGAACTGGGCGTGGACATTCGAGTCAACACCAAAGTTGTTAGCGATAACGGTAAATCCTTAACGGTTACATCCGATGGCACAGAATCAGAAATCGCAGTTGATTATGTTGTAGTTGCAATTGGACGAACTCCAAATACCGATGACATTGGTTTAGAAGTTTTGGGCGTCAAACCAAACGCGCGCGGAATTCTTGAAGTTGGTCCTGATCTATTAGTCACACCAAAAATTGCAGCGATCGGTGACATCACACCCGGTCCAGCGCTTGCCCACAAAGCCAGCGCTGAAGCGCATGTGGCCGCTGAAGTCCTCAGCGGACATGATGCCAAGTTTGATCCAACCGCAATTCCTGCCGTGGTGTTTAGCGATCCAGAAATTGCCATGACCGGATTCACAGTTGAAGAAGCAAAAGAAGCGGGCTACCAAGCCCAAGCTGCAATGTTTCCAATGGCTGCTTCAGGCCGGGCTTACACACTTGGTGAAAAAGCTGGCTTTGCTCAACTCGTTCACACCCCAGAAGGTGTTCTGCTCGGTGCCCAAATTGTCGGTCCTCATGCCTCCGAATACATTGCTGAAGTTACCTTGGCAATCGAAATGGGAGCAAACCTGCAAGACTTAGCCGACACCATTCATCCACATCCATCTATGAGCGAAACCTTGCCGGAAGCTGCTCGAGTTGGTTTGGGATTCCCAATACATGTTTCACCAAAACGCCAACGCAATACCTAAGAAGGGAAGTACGTTTTAACCATGCGTATTACAGAAGCCGACAAAAAGTTCCTCAAGGCTGACATTGAGGTTCTTAAGGCGCCAGAGTTAGATTCCCCGCCAGCACAACGTCTACCGGAAGTTATCGAAACTGTTTCGAAGATGCTTTCGGAAATCGAGAAAAATGGCATCGAT
>JBIIFI010000155.1:0-3503 GCA_044237405.1 Candidatus Nanopelagicales bacterium
GAGGCTTGCTTGTTACATCCAGCACTACGCGGTTTACTTCGCGAACTTCGTTAGTTATGCGATTTGAAATCTTTGCAAGTACGTCATAAGGCAACCGAGTCCAGTCTGCTGTCATCGCATCCTCACTGGATACTGGACGCAGCACAATGGGATGCCCATAAGTGCGGCCATCGCCTTGCACGCCAACACTTCGCACATCAGCCAGCAGTACCACTGGGAACTGCCAGATTGATCCATCCAAGCCCGCGATCGTTGTTTCTTCGCGCACAATGGCATCAGCCGCGCGCAAAATATCTAACCGCTCCTTATCGACTGCGCCGACAATTCTGATGCCAAGTCCTGGACCTGGGAATGGATGTCGCATGACCATTGCCTCAGGTAATCCAAGTTCTCTTCCAACAGATCTCACTTCATCTTTAAATAGCTCACGAAGTGGTTCACATAATTCAAATTCGATGTCATCTGGCAGGCCACCGACGTTGTGATGGCTTTTTATGGTTGCTGCTCCGGTTCCGCCGCCACTTTCAACAACGTCTGGGTACAAAGTTCCTTGTACCAAGAAATCAATCGAAGCACCTTCGGCACCAGCTTCTGCGATTAATTCCTTCTGGGCATCTTCAAACACTCGAATAAAAATTCTGCCAGTTATCTTTCGCTTAGTTTCTGGATCAGTAACTCCAGCAAGCTCAGCAAGGAATCGGTCGGCAGCATCGATTACAACTAATCGAATACCAGTGGCTGCTACATAGTCACGCTCAACTTGTTCGCGTTCACCAGCGCGTAACAGGCCATGATCTACAAACACACAAACTAGATTGTCGCCTACTGCTTTATGAACCAACGCAGCTGCAACTGCCGAATCCACTCCACCCGATAGTCCACAAATAACTTTGGAATCACCAATCTGACTCCGGATCCGAGCTACTTGCTCATCCACAATTCCAGCTGGGGTCCAAGTTGGCTCGATCTTGGCAATGTCGTACAAGAAATGTTCCAATACTTTCTGACCATGTTCCGAGTGCATAACTTCAGGATGAAATTGCACGCCAGCCAAGCTGCGCGATAAATCTTCAAACGCGGCAACTGCGGCGCCTGCACTAGATGCGGTAACAGTAAATCCTGTGGGCGCTTGTTGCACTGAGTCGCCATGACTCATCCAGACGTTTTGAGCCGCCGGCAGTCCAGCAAATAAACAACTGCCTGCATTAACAGTTAGTTCCGTAGCACCAAACTCTGAAAGCCCAGTCTGAGCAACTGTGCCACCGAGTGTTGCTGCCATTGCTTGGAAGCCATAACAAATTCCAAAGACGGGCAAATTTGAATCGAATAGCGCTGCATCAACCTGTGGTGCACCATCTGCATAAACACTGGAAGGTCCACCCGAAAGAATAATGGCAAGCGGATTTTTGGCCAGCATGTCAGCGACCGCCATGGTGCTGGGAACAACTTCGGAATAGATTTTGGCTTCTCTGACGCGGCGCGCAATTAACTGCGCATACTGGGCCCCGAAATCAACAACGAGTACCGGGCGGGCGTCAGTCACACACTTAGCCTATTGGTAGCCAGGTATTGAATACCTTGGCACCTTAATTGCGCCAGTCCTAGCTGGGAGTTACCACAACTTCGCAGCGCTGGAACTCCTTGAGATCCGAATAACCATTTGTTGCCATAGAACGCCGTAATGCACCAACCATGTTCATGGTGCCGTCAGCAACATGCGATGGTCCAGTCAAGATTTCAGTTAGCGTTCCTGAAGTTCCCAGGTCAACTAATTCACCGCGAGGTAGATCTGGATGAGTTGCCTCAATCCCCCAGTGCTTACCGCGGCCAGGAGCGTCAGTGGCACGAGCAAAAGTAGAACCAACTACTACTGCGTCTGCTCCCAGTGCAATTGCTTTGGAAACATCTCCGCTTTTACCCATTGAGCCATCTGCAATAACTGAAACATATCGGCCGCCAGATTCGTCAAGATAATCCCGACGAGCTGCAGCAACATCAGCAACTGCGCTTGCCATCGGAACGCGTACGCCAAGTACATCGAGTGTGGTGTGGGCTGCGCCGCCACCGAAGCCAACTAGCACTCCAGCAGCACCTGTTCGCATTAAGTGAAGCGCTGCCGTGTAAGTTGCGCAGCCGCCAACAATAACCGGAACATCTAGTTGGTAAATAAATTCTTTAAGGTTGAGCACTTCGCCACCATTAGATACATGTTCGGCGCTTACCGTAGTGCCACGAATTACAAAGATGTCTACTCCGGCATCCACAACTTGCTTTGCAAAATGTGCGGTGCGTTGCGGACTCAGGGAACCAGCAACAGTAATTCCAGATGCGCGCATTTCTTGGATCCGCGCAGCAATTAGTTCTGGCTTTATAGGTTGCGCGTAGATTTCTTGAAGTTTTGCTGTTGCACCCTTTGCATCAAGAGCTGCAATGTCCTTCAGGACTGAGGTTGGATCTTCGTATCGGGTCCACACGCCTTCTAAATTCAGGATTGCCAGGCCGCCATTATCGGAAAAGGTTTTTGCAGTCGCAGGTGACACAACTGAATCCATTGGAGCTGCAATGATTGGGTGCGCAAATGAATACGCATCAATTTTCCATTCCAATGAAACTAATTCCGGATCGCGGGTACGGCGGCTCGGGACTAACGAAACATCTTCGAATGAATAAGCTACGCGGGCCCGCTTGCTACGACCAATTTCCACATCTGACATTTTTCTCCCCTATCGAACGTGGTAGTTAGGTGCTTCTACCGTGAGCTGGACATCGTGTGGATGGCTTTCTTTCAGACCAGCAGCCGTAATGCGGATCAAGCGACCATTAGCTTTTAAGTCAGAGATAGTTGCCGCGCCGGCGTAACCCATCGAAGCGCGCAATCCACCAATGAGTTGGTGCGATACTCCAGCTAGATTGCCACGATATGGCACCTGGCCTTCAATACCTTCTGGAACTAACTTGTCTTCGGAAAGCACATCATCTTGGAAGTAACGATCCTTGGAATAAGATTTTGCGGCGCCACGAGATTGCATGGCGCCCAGTGAGCCCATGCCGCGATACTGCTTGAACTGTTTGCCATTGACAAACACCAGTTGACCTGGTGCTTCTTCGCATCCTGCTAGCAAAGATCCCAGCATTACTGAGTCGGCACCAGCAACGATCGCTTTGGCAATGTCACCGGAATACTGCAGTCCGCCATCGCCGATAACTGGAATTCCGGCGGGACCAGCTGCTAGCGAAGCTTCATAGATTGCAGTAATTTGTGGCACGCCAACACCAGCAACGACTCGAGTAGTGCAGATTGAGCCTGGTCCAACGCCAACTTTCACGGCATCAGCACCAGCATCAATCAAAGCCTGGGCACCACTTCGAGTTGCGATGTTTCCACCAATGACTTGAACTTTGGTTGCCTTCTTGATGCGAGAAACCATTTCTAAAACTGCATTTTGATGACCATGCGCAGTATCAACAATGACAACGTCAACACCTGCATCAATTAACGCCAT
>JBIIFI010000156.1:0-3482 GCA_044237405.1 Candidatus Nanopelagicales bacterium
CCACGCAACTATGGCTCGTAACTTGCCAGGTTGGTCGACTGGAGAATTCTTAGCTGGGTACGACTCAACAGTTCGTCGCGAACCAGTTGGCGTATGCGCGCAGGTTGCTCCTTGGAACTACCCATTACTTATGGCAGTTTGGAAGTTCGCGCCAGCACTTGCCATGGGTAACACCATCGTGCTTAAGCCATCGGATACCACACCACACACTGCAAGCATCATGGCGGAAATCTTTGCCGAGCATTTGCCTGCAGGTGTTGCCAACATTATTTATGGTGATCGTGATACTGGTCGCGCCATGGTTGCGCACAAGCGCCCAGATCTAGTTTCAATCACCGGTTCAGTTCGCGCCGGCATGGAGATTGCAGCTAGCGCAGCACCTGATCTAAAGCGCGTTCACCTTGAACTTGGTGGCAAAGCTCCAGTAATCGTTTATGACGATTGCGATTTCGACAAGACCGTCCAAGGTGTTGCTGAAGCCAACCTTTACAACGCAGGTCAAGACTGCGCTGCTGGCACTCGAGTAATTGTGCAAGAAGGTATTGCAAAGGAATTTACCGCGGCCCTTGCCAAGAAAGTTGCCGAGTTTAAGTTTGGCGCACCAGAAAATGATGATCATTTCTATGGCGCACTAAATAGCCAGAATCAACTTGATCGCGTACAAGGTTTCATCGATCGCTTGCCAAAGCATGCTGAAATTCTTACTGGCGGTAAGGCACAGCGTCTAAATGGTGGCTACTACTTTGAGCCAACATTGATCGCCGGCCTAAAGCAAGATGATGAAATGATTCAGACTGAAGTATTTGCATCCGTGCAAACAATTCAGACTTTCAAGGATGAATCCCAAGCCATCGAGATGGCTAATGATGTGGACTTTGGTTTGGCTGCTTCAATCTGGTCAGAAAACCATGGCCGAGTAATTCGCACCTCACAGGATCTGGACTTTGGCCAGGTTTGGGTCAATTGCCACCTAGTTCAGGCTGCTGAGATGCCAAACGGTGGCTTCAAGCACTCCGGACACGGCAATGACTTGTCTACTGAGGCAATTGAGGGCTATACCCGCGTAAAGCACGTCATGAGCTTGACTGGACGCTAATTTCGAACAGGTAGGCTAGGGGACTTAAGAGTTCCCTAGCTTTACTTTTTACTAGCCTTCCCCGGAGTAACCATGGATCTGAAGAATCGAGATTTCTTAAAAGAAATCGATTTCACAAGCGATGAGTTCTTGCACCTAGTTGATCTTGCTATCGACTTGAAGGCCCAGAAAAAACAACGTCGTGAAGTTCAACGCATGGTTGGGCGAAACATCGCCCTGATATTTGAAAAGTCCTCAACCAGAACGCGTTGCGCTTTTGAAGTAGCTGCATTTGATCAAGGCGCCCACACTACTTATTTAGATGGTTTATCTTCACAAGTTGGACACAAAGAATCCATTGCGGACACAGCTAGAGTCTTATCTCGTTACTACGATGCGATTCAATACCGAGGCAAGACGCAGTCACAAATTGAAGAACTTGCCGAGTTTTCAGACGTTCCCGTCTACAACGGATTAACTGATGAATGGCATCCAACACAGATGCTGGCTGACTTCCAGACCATGATTGAACACTCCGGAAAGCGCCCGAAAGATATTTCATTTACTTATGTTGGCGATGCTCGTTCAAACATGGGTAATTCATTACTCGTCACTTCAGCATTACTTGGCGCTGATATCCGCATCGCTTCTCCAAAAGCGTTGTGGCCGACTAGTGAAGTGCAAGAAATTGCACAAGGCTTCTTGGCAAAAAGTGGTGGCTCAATTTTGCTCACTGAAGATATGGATGAAGCATTACCAGGTGCGGACTTTATTCACACTGATGTTTGGGTTTCCATGGGCGAATCTGAAGAAGTTTGGAAAGAACGCGTGGAATTACTTGGAAGCTATCAAGTAAATGAAATTGCACTAGCAAAAACTGGAAATGCAAATGCTAAATTCATGCACTGCCTGCCTGGGTTCCATAATGAGCAAACTACGGTTGGCCGAGAGATTGCCAATAAAACTGGAATGCGCGATGGCTTAGAAGTTACTCACGATGTTTTTGAATCTGAAGCGAGTGTGGTTTTTGATCAAGCTGAAAATCGCTTGCACACAATTAAAGCGATCATGGTCGCAACAATTGGAGACTAGATGAGCAAACTGTTTTCGGAACTAACTGTGGGTGGCGTTACTTTCAAAAATCGTGCCTGGGTCAGTCCGATGTGTCAGTACTCTGCGGTAAATGGCTTGATTCAAGACTGGCATGCAGTGCACTACGGCGCATTTATAACCGGTGGCGCCGGACTAGTTATGGTTGAAGCGTCTGCGGTACATCCTGATGGTCGAATTACCGAATTTGATTCTGGGATCTGGACCGATCAACAAGCGCAAGTCTTGGCCGAGATTCCGCGCTTTGCACATCGCCAAGGTACAAAAGCAGGCATTCAGCTTTCTCATGCAGGTCGCAAAGCTTCGGCGCAGACCCCTTGGAATGGTGGCGCGCAAATCCTTGCAACCGAAGGTGGTTGGCAAAGCGTGGCACCATCAGCGCTGGCATTTGAAGGATTTACTGAACCAAGTGAACTATCCCTAGCCGATATTGCATTATTGCGCGCCGATTTTGTTGCCGCTGCGGAACGCGCAGTTTCAGCAGATTTTGATGTCATAGAAATCCACTCAGCCCACGGCTACTTACTTCATGAATTCCTGTCGCCAATTTCAAATCAGCGAACCGATGAATATGGTGGCTCATTTGAAAATCGAATTAAGCTACTTTGCCAAATCGCTAGTGAAGTCAGGCTAGTAGTTCCGGCATCTCGAGCTCTCTTTGTGAGAATTTCATCAACAGATTGGATTCCTGGCGGCTGGGGGATTGAAGATTCTGTTGCTTTGTCACGTGAACTAAAAGCCCGCGGCGTTGATTTGATTGACTGCTCATCTGGTGGCATTTCACTTTCGCAAAAAATCGAACTCGGTCCTGGATATCAAGTTCAATTCGCGCGCCAGATCCAACAAGAAGCTGGAATCTTGACTAATGCAGTTGGTTTGATTACCACTGGCCAGCAAGCTGAAGAAATTTTAGGTGATGGCGCAGTTGCTGCTGTAATGATTGGCCGAGCCATGTTAGGAAATCCGCGTTGGCCAATTCAAGCAGCAGCAGATCTTGGGGAAGAAATTCCTTGGCCAAATCAATATGCCCGTGGGTTTACCGCGCGCAGTTAGCGCTCTTCGGTTACTTCGACATTTCTTCGGGTAGCCATTACTGACCCAATTAGTACTAGCGGAAATCCAAGAATGATTCCATAGGTAATGTCCTCGCCAAGAATCATGATCCCGAGAATAATTGCCACTGCTGGGTTGATGTAAGTGATAACTGTTGTGCGAGTTGGCCCAACCTCTTCAACTAACGCAAACAGTGCCACAAATGCAATCGCAGAACATAGAACTGCAAGAGCTATCACACTAG
>JBIIFI010000157.1:0-3470 GCA_044237405.1 Candidatus Nanopelagicales bacterium
TGTTTGCAGAAACATTGCGATGTTTGTAAGTGGTCCGGTCGGAATCAAAGTCACCTTGCGATCGCATTCTGTAACTAACTTCGCGATCAACTCAACAGCGGTTAGTGGTGACAGTTCAAAATTCGGCTCAGGTAATTCTGCCCCGTCTAAAGCAGATGCGCCATGAATAGATGGGGCCGCACTTGCCTTACCTGCCAGCGGATCATTTGCTCCCTTGGCCACGGGCACAACAATTCCTGCCACCGCACACATCCGAAGTGCGTTGTAAGTTACCTTTTCTAATGAGCCATTACCTGAGACTGTGGTAATTCCTAGCAAGTCAACGGCGGGATTGGCCGCAGCCAACAAAATTGCCATGGCATCGTCATGCCCAGGATCACAATCCAAAATAATCGGAGTTGGCAATGTCATATTGCTATTGTGCCGTACCCAGCCAGATAGTCTTTATGAGCCTCGCGATTAGGATGTGATGTATGCCAAGTCAAGTCAAGCTTGCACTGACAACCGAAGAGCAAGCAATGCTTGCCGGGGATCATGGTCCTGCCATTGCAATGTGCATGCGAATCATTGTTGGTGTAGCAAATGCAAACGGCGCCGAAAAACTTATTGAAATCGAATCTGCGCACGCTGATGGAACTTTGTATCATGGTGAAGCTGGATTGGATTTCACTGAAAAACTTGTTGCGCTTGGTGGCAAAGTCAAAGTGCGTACAACTACTAATGTGGGTTCACTAGATCTACTGCATCCAGACTTGGTACATGGCGATAAGACTTTGATGGAACATGGCCGTCGATTAATGGACGCGCATATTGCACTTGGCTGCGAACCAACTTGGTCATGCGCACCATATCAAGCTGGGCACAGACCAAAATTTGGAAGTCATGTTGCTTGGGCCGAATCAAATGCGATTGCATTCGTTAACTCTGTGCTTGGCGCCCGTTCTGATCGATACGGTGATTTTTTAGATCTTTCGGCTGCCGTAACCGGCCGAGTTCCATTTGGTGGACTTCATCATGATGCGGCGCGGAAAGCTGTTTTAGTTTTAGATTTCACCCAGATTGATCCCAAGATGTTTACTGAAGATGCAGCTTGGGCAGCCCTTGGCGTGATTTTAGGAAATCGCGCGGGCACCCGAGTTGCTGCCATGGTGGGGCTACCTGGTGACTTAAATGATGGCGGAGTAACCGAAGATCGCCTAAAAGGTATGGGCGCAACTGGAGCTTCAGCAGGAGGCGTAGGTCTGTTCCATGTAGTTGGTATCACGCCTGAAGCACCAACTCTGGAGGCCATAGTCGCCCCTAATGCGGAATATCTAATGATGACTGCTGAGGATGTTCGACATGCTAGAGATGAGCTCAGCACCACGGCAAGTGACAAACTCGATGCAGTAAGCCTTGGTACACCACACTTTTCAATTGCAGAGTTCCGAGCCTTAGCAGAAGTAATCGGTGATGGGCCAAAGTTTTCCGAGCAAATTGATTTCTACATCTCAACTAGTCGCGATGTAATGTCTCGCGCTAAAGAACTTGGATACTTAGATATCTTCCTTGCTGCGGGCGGTCGCGTGCTAACTGATACCTGCACTTATGTAACTCCTGTAATGAGTCGAAATGTTAAGAACGTTATGACCAACTCTGGAAAATGGGCTTGGTACGCACCAGGTAATTTAGGAATCGACACGGTACTGGGCAGCTTGTCCGAGTGTGTGGCTTCGGCTCGTGCCGGTCGGGTAATTCGTGATGAAAGCCTGTGGTCATAGCGATGGCAAAGATCCTTACTGGCAAGACCTCACACCCAGGTGTAGCACAAGGCGAAGTCTTATTGCTTACCGAACCAGTTTCATTTTGGGGAGGCGTTGATCATCATGGCGAAATTATTGATGTGCATCACGCGCAACATAAAGCCAAAATGACAAACAAGATTTTAGTTATGCCATCAGGGCGCGGATCTAGTTCAGCCACTGCGGTTTTAGCCGAACTAATCAGAACAGGCGATGGCCCCCTTGGCATCGTTATGTTGCAATGCGACACGATCCTAGTGATCGGCGCTTTGGTTTCGGCGGAAATTTATGGCATCAGTATGCCTATTGTGGAATTGAATCAGGCCGAATATGACCAGCTATCCGATGGGATGAATGTTTCAGTAGTTGCTGACTCAGAAAGCCAAGTAGCCACCGTAACCTTGTAAGTATGGAAACTCTAGATCTGCTAATCGTTAACTCTCAGTCGATTGCAACTATGAATGACGAGAGAGAAATCATCAGCGGTGGTGGTTGGATTGGAATTCGTGACGGTGTTATCGTCGCTATGGGTAATTCCGAGCAGATCCCGCCGCCAGCAGAAATGCTATTTGATGCAACGGGCTGCCTGCTAACTCCTGGCTTAGTTAATTCCCATCAGCACTTGTATCAAAACTTAACGCGGTCTATGAAGCCAAATGGTGTTACCGGATTAACGGAATGGTTCTGGACTTACTTTCCAATGTGGAAAGAACTGGATGAAGAGGCCATACGAACTTCGGTGCGCCTGGGATTATTTGAACTAGCGCTATCTGGCTGCACGACAGCAACGGATCATGAATACATTCATCCGTTTCCATATTTAATGGATGCAGTCATTGAGGAAGCAATAGAAGTTGGAATGCGCTTAATGGCCGTTCGAGGGTCTATGACTCTAGGGCCAGAGCAGGGTGGTGTGTGTCTTCCTGGGATGGCAGAAGATGAAGATGATGTAATTTTTGATTGCATCCGATTGATTGAAAAGTGGCATGACCCGAAGGCCTCAGCAATGGTGCAGGTAGCTCTTGGGCCAAGTAACTTGATGAGTTCAACAAAAACTGTTTTTACCCGCAGTGCGGAAATTGCGAAAAAGTATGGGGTACGACTGCATACCCACATTGCTGATGATCCAGATGAAACCGAATACGTATTGGAACACTTTGGACAAACTCCACTTGAAGTACTTGAAAGCTTAGATTGGTTTACCGACCATACTTGGTGCGCCCATGTTGTCTACCCATCATCTGTGGAGATGGAACGCTTAGCGGCATCAGGAGTTTCTGTGGCTCACTGTCCAAGTGCCACAGTAATTGACGGTGGGTTACCTGGTGGGCCAACACCGGTTCGAGACTTATTAAATGCTGGAGTCAATGTTGGAATTGGGTGTGATGGTGCTACTGCCGGCGACCATCAGTCGATGTGGATGGAGACTAAGACTGCATTACTTCTCTCGAGGCTTCGCGAAGGAACTGTCCAGGCTATGACTGCCATGGACGCGTTGTGGCTAGCAACCAGAGGCAGCGCTAAAGCCATAGGACGTGAAGGCAATATTGGGCAATTAACAATTGGGGCAAACGCTGACATAGCATCTTGGAAAATGGATGGCATAGCCTATGCCGGATCATTAGTTGATGATGTCACCGCGTTATTGCAGGGTGGGCCTGCCCAGGTTTGGTCTAGCTGGGTTGGTGG
>JBIIFI010000158.1:0-3445 GCA_044237405.1 Candidatus Nanopelagicales bacterium
AAATGTCTACCCGACCGCAATCGGGGGGATGCTCCAAGAAGTTGCAGGCTTCACTGGCGAGTACGTATGCCGAGTTGAAAATCCAGGTGGCGTAGAAAAATTCACAGTTGTCGTGGAACTTGCAACTACAAGTGATAACTCACAAGAGTCGGTTAAACAGTTACTTGCCCAAAAACTAGGTGTGACGGTAGAAGTTGAATTAGTTGCTCCTGGCATGACTGCGGAATTGACTGGACTTAACACTCGACAAAAACCGGCGCGACTTTTGGATCTACGCTAGTGAATCAAAGCATCTCAGCCGTAATTGATTCATACCAAAATGCAGGTACGGTTTCAGATGTTGTGGCCATGGCCGCAAATGTTAAAGATGAATTCGCGGCGATCGAACAACGACTTCCAAATACTGCTGCGCTTGTAACCGCTTCCCAGCAACGAATTGATTCTGGAAATCCACGAACTTTGGAAGGAATTCCATTTTCGATCAAAGCCAACATTGATCTAGCTGGTGTTGTTACAACTAATGGAACCGCGATGACGACTCCTGCTGTGACTAAATCTGCGCACATCGTTGAATTACTGTGCGAAGCTGGCGCAATTCCAGTTTTCACAACAACTATGGCCGAGTTAGCTATCGGAGCTGTGACAGATAATGCCCATACTGGAGTTTGCGTAACACCTGCTAACTCGAACCTTCATGCGGGTGGTTCCAGTGGCGGTGCTGGCGCAAGCGTGGCTGCTGGTTGGGTGCCATTTTCACTTGGGTCAGACACCATGGGAAGTGTGCGGATTCCCGCGGCTTACTGCGGAGTTTTTGGCTATAAGCCATCGTCTCAAATCTTTGATCGTTCAGGTTTAACTCCGCTTTATCCGCCGATGGATACCATCGGCATCATTGCGAATACCGTTGCAGACATTCAGTTAGTAACGCAGGCTTGTGCAAATTCGAATTGGTCTGGCAATGCACAAGACTCAGTAACTTTACTGATTCCAAGTTTCATTAAAAAAGCACATTCAAGTGTCTTAGCAAACTTTAATAAGCAACTAGCAAAGATCCGTGATAGCGCTAGTGAAAATGGATTCAAAGTGCTGGATTTAGAACTCGACTTAGATTTAGGGTTACTCCGGCGACGGGGACTTTTGCTTTGCGAAGTGACTGCTTGGAACGAATTTTCCGCATCTGGGAATATCCCCGAAGGAATTTCTGAGCAGGTTGCTGGGTTCCTTCGATACGGCGGCGGCGCTAGTGCTGAAAAAGTTGCCGATGCGCGTGAAGTTTTGGAAAGTACTTTGAAGTTGGTTTCAAGTGAGCTCGCGCAATTCCCTGGTCATCCAATTCTGGTGCTGCCAGTAACACCATTTCCAAATCCCAAATTATCGGCTACTGCGGAAGATCTTGCACAAAGTGCCGACTTCACCTGTTTAGCCAATATTTGTGATTTGCCCGCTATTAGCATTCCTGCTGCAGCCCAAGCAATCCAACTAGTCGCACGCAACGGTGATGATCATCGCTTACTCGAGGTAGCTGAAACTATCTATTCGATTCTTAAGTGATTCCCGCTATTGAAATTTAGCGGTTCGTTTCTCTAGAAATGCTGCGATGCCTTCGGCATGATCCGGTGAAACCATGGCCTGGCGGACAAAGTTTAGAGTTTGCTCATTATCAACTCGAAGCCCGGACAGCACTAATTCAATTTCGGTTTTCATAGATCTTACAGAGGAACTGCTGTTTGCCAAGATCAACTCAACCCACCTATCTCGAGTGGCATTGATGTTTTCGGATGTAGTTAACTCATCAACGTAGCCCCAGCTAAAGGCCTCGGTCGCACTGAAAGTTCTGCTGGTAAACAACAATTGCTTTGCAACTGCCGGGCCGACTAAATCAACCAAAGCAACAATGTCTGAGTACGGATAAACCATTCCCAGCTTTGCTGGCGTTATTGCAAAGGTAGAAATCGAGGATGTGATTCTAAAATCACAGGCAACTGCCAAGGCAGCTCCGCCACCAAAACAAGGGCCATCAATAACTGCGATGGTTGGAATTGGGATTGCGCGGATTGCTTCGATCGCTTCTGCAACTACTGCTTGGCTTTGAGCTGCCCAGTCCCCATCACCAGCATGTTCGCGGTACTCCGAGACATCTGCGCCGGCACTAAAGATTCCAGGGGCGCTCGACTCAACCGTGACCACTTTAAGGTTTGGATTGGCGGAAACTTCTAGCGCGATCGCTTCGAGCTGCTTCCACATTTCTTGGTCAAAAGCATTCTTCTTTTCAGACCTATTCATTGAAATGGTGGCTAGTGAATTAGCTACTTTTAACTCAAGTCGACTCACTGCGCACCTACAATTCGAAAAATGTTGATCTAACTGACCAATCAGGCCTTAAGTCATTATGCTATCAAGCATGAGAATTCCTTCACCTACTTCACTGGGCCTTTCAATCGTTGTAAATGTGGAAGAAGGTGCTGAGCAATCCATTTTGGATGGCGATCGCAGCCCTGAGCCAGTGGACGAGATGGGCTTAGCCTTAAAGGCTGGGCTACGTAACTACGGTAACGAATCAAACTACCAATATGGAATCAAAGAAGGCTTTGGCCGAGTTTCCAGAATCCTGGAGAAGCATCAGATCCCAGCAACCTGGACAGTGGCTGCGGTAGCTCTTGAGCGAGCTCCACAAATCGCAGCATTCATTCGCGAACGGGGTGACGAAGCAGCTTCGCATGGTCATCGCTGGATCCATCAATTTCGAATGGATGAAAGTCAGGAATCCGAATTTCTGCAAGCCGCCGCCGACTCCATCGAAAAATCGGTGGGAACTCGTCCAGTGGGGCATTTGTCTCGCTATTTGCTAACTGAAAACACCAGAAACATTTTGGCTAAACAAGGTTTTCTCTATCACATGGATGACTACAGCGGAGATGAGCCATTTTGGGATGTGACTCCTAGTGGTCCGATTGTTGTTATGCCATATGCAATTGATACCAACGACATGAAAATGTGGCATGACGCTGGCTACACCGCCAAAGACTGGTACGAGTACGCCGTTGACACATTTGATCAGTTTTATCGCGAGCGCCAGCCAGGACATAGATACATGTCGCTGGGATTGCACTTACGAATCATAGGTCGACCAGGGCGCATTAATTACCTAGAGAAATTCATTGAGCACGCAACAAAGCATGAGGACTTATGGATAGCCCATCGCCGGCAGATTGCCCAGCGATTTGCTGACGAAGTAGCTGCGCCAACTAGTTAGTTGGGAAGTTACCAAGGGAGCTCGGCGCCATTCATTCCGATGCATTGGCCGCTGATGTACTCAGCGTCATCGGTGCATAACCAAGATACGGTAGCTGCTACATCGGCTGGGGTGCCAAATCTTCCCCATGGCACAGTAGTCAAAAACTCCTGCAAAGTTTCATCCCGTGACTTACCAAGTTTCTTTCCCATG
>JBIIFI010000003.1:0-12971 GCA_044237405.1 Candidatus Nanopelagicales bacterium
TTCGGCAAGTGAGTCCGACCGCAAGTTTCTTTTGGCGCATCTGGGGTCAGCCAGTATTGCAGAAGCCACAATTGCAAAACTGCAAACAATACTTATTGAATGTGGCTCTCAGGACTTTATTGAAGAGCGGATTGCGGCAGGTTTGGCTGCGGCCATGTCGGCACTTTCAGAGATAACAGATCAAGAATCAAACTCCGCACTAGCGGCACTAGCAATTCTCGCAACTAATCGAACGGCATAACTGATGAGCAATATTTCTCGATGGATTCCAGGGTCACCTCGTACTGTGAGTGGCAAAACTGATGATGTTGTAATTGTGGGAGCTGGTCTAGCTGGGCTATCAACTGCAATGCGTCTTGCTGGAGCCGGACGCAATGTGACGGTGGTTGAGCGCGAAAGTATCCCTGGTGGCAGAGCTGGACGAATTAGTGATCGCGGATTTGAATTCGATACTGGTCCAACAGTTTTGACCATGCCTGATTTAATTGCTGATGCCTTTGACTGCTTGGGTGAGAACCTCGCAGATTGGCTAACTTTGGAGCCAGTTGCTCCCCTATACCGTGCTTTTTATCAGGACGGCAGCGTACTAAATGTGCACTCTGATACCAGCATGATGGCAACCGAAATTGAGAATGTGATCGGATCAAGCGAAGCCACGGGTTATCTCAAGTATGTGGATTTTGTAACTGATCTATACAAGTACGAAATGAAAAACTTTATTGATCGCAATATCGATTCGCCGCTGGATTTACTATCTGTGGATCTGGTTCGTCTGATCAAGCTTGGTGGATTTAGAAAATTGGCACCAAAAGTTGGTCAGTACCTAAAGGATGATCGCACCCAACGAGTTTTCTCGTTTCAATCAATGTATGCCGGACTTTCACCATATGATGCGCTTGCGATTTATGCCGTAATTGCCTACATGGATTCTGTTGCTGGGGTATTTGCCCCAAAGGGTGGGATGCACGCTTTGCCAGTTGCTATGGCCAATGCTGCTGCTAAACACGGGGTCAAATTTGTTTATGACACAGAAGTGACAAAGGTACGAATGAATGGCAATCGTGCTTCTGGCGTTGAAACTAGCACTGGTGAATTCTTCGCCGCAGATGTCGTAGTACTAAATCCAGATCTACCTGTTGCATACCGTGACTTGCTCGGCAAAGAACCGTGGAGTGTAAAACGACTCAAGTATTCCCCATCGTGTTACTTGATGCTTGCTGGCTCAACCGCCAAGTTTGAACAGATTGCCCACCACAACATCCATTTTGGGCATAGCTGGGCAGGCGTCTTTGACGAGTTGATTGACAAGAAGCAACTGATGTCAGATCCAAGCGTTCTCGTGACTAACCCAACCTTTAGTGATCCAGGATTAGCGCCAGATGGAAAACAGGTTTATTACGTTCTCTTCCCTACTCCAAATCTTGATGCAGATATTGATTGGAAGAAAACGGCTCCGGCTTATCGCGACCATGTAATCGAAACTCTCGAAGCCCGCGGATACGTCGGATTCGGCGACTCGATAGAAGTTGAGCACATCACCACTCCACAAGACTGGTCTGATCGCGGGATGGAACGCGGCGCACCGTTCGCGGCAGCACATTCATTTTTGCAAACTGGTCCATTTAGACCTGGAAATATGTTTGGCGAGAATGTTGTTTTCACCGGATCAGGCACTCAACCTGGCGTGGGCGTTCCAATGGTATTAGTTTCAGGTCGATTGGCTGCTGAGAGAATCACTGGTCCGGACCAGAACTATTCCTCGCGCGCTCGGCGATAACTTCTACTTGCGTAACTCAATATAAATTAGAAATCAGTTAACCCTGGGTTAGTTCAGAGATACCTGGAAATTTCCCGACGGAATCGCACACAATGACTACTGCGGCGGTGCCTTGGCAAGCCTCATCAAGCAAATCAGCAATGTGTTCGGCGGCAGCCATGTCAGCTTTTGTCAGCTCTTGCCAATTAGTCCAAGCGATACAGATACCAGTTTCTGGATTCATTGCGAATAGCGAGCTAATTAATTCAGCAACTGACTTACCAAGTAACTCTGGCTTGGCAATTTGATTTGCCGCCACGTCTACAAAATCTTGCTCGCTCTTAACTGCCTTGGTGTCAAGCCAGACACAATCCCAGCCCGCCAGTCCCGCTTCACCTGATATGACTTGCTCCGTGAAGTTGACTTTCCAACGCAAGACTCCTGAGAGCCTCTCGGCCTTTAGCATTGCAGCAAGTAATCCTGGAATTGGAGCAGCCACTTAAGTTCCATTCATTGCCCGTAAATTACTTGCACACTCTGTGCACGAGCAACAATACGCGTATCCGCTCAGAAAACGCGAAAATCGACCGAAACTGCGGGTTGCCGTACCTGACCAGATGGTTCATTGCATAAGGTTGCCTCTGTGTCCAAAAATGACTTAGCTGCCGCAGGCATCACCGACCCTGCACTAATGCAGTCATACGAACTGTGTCGCCAACTCAATGCCAAGCATGGCAAAACTTACTACCTGGCCACTCTCCTGCTTCCGCCAGAAAAGCGACCATATGTGCATGCGCTGTATGGCTTTGCTCGCTACGCCGATGAAATCGTTGATGACCTAGCCTCAACTCTGACCAACGAAGAGAAGGCTGAACAACTAAACGCTTGGGGGCAAGGCTTTCTAGACAAGTTTGAATCGGGTGAAACTGATGACCCGGTTTGCTTGGCAGTTTTAGATACGGTCCGACGCTGGGATATCCCGCGTGAGCACTTTGAAGCTTTCTTGCACTCAATGACAATGGATTTAACAGTTACTGAGTATCAGACTTACGAAGATTTATATGAATACGTTTACGGATCTGCGGCGGTAATTGGCCTGCAAATGGTGCCAATCCTGGAACCGAGCGACCCTGCCGCCTACAGTCATGCAACTGAATTAGGTATTGCATTTCAGTTAGCAAACTTCATTCGAGACATTGGTGAGGACTTAGAGCGCGGTCGGGTTTATTTACCATTGCAAGAACTTGCAAAATTTGGAGTAACTAGAGCGGATCTTGAAAATCGAATAGCAACTCCAGCGATTAAGGAAGCAATAAAATTCCAGATCGCCCGGGTTCGGCAACTCGAGCAATCATCTCGGGCGGGAATCGCAATGCTTGGCGAAAAATCCCAACCATGTATTGAAACTGCTCGGGTACTTTATTGCGGAATTGTTGATGCAGTTATCGACATTGATTATGAAGTATTTGATAAACGGGCATCAGTTTCCCTAATGCGACGGCTTCGAGTAGCAATCCCCGCTTACTTAAAAGCTCGAAAGCTTTGGTAACTAAGAATCAATCCTTAGCAATTTGCTTACCGCTTTGCGTGGCGGCCCAGAATACGGTGTGCGCTGCACGCCTAATCTTCCTAGCCAAACCCAAATAATTAAAGTTAAGACGACCAAACTGAATCCAAAAAACAAGTCTTCGATTGGCGCGAACACTAAGCGCCCATCGCCAATAAATGCGGGTGGCTGCGCTTCTGGGGTACTGGATCCAATTATCGCATTTCCGTCATACTCGACAATTCCGAAACCAGTCAAAATGCCATTGGTGACTAACTGGAAAAATATGACTATCGAATACGAAGTCCAGAACAACTTGCGGGTAACAAGTTTGGTTCGAAAAACCTTTAGGTCAAGTATCACAACGACTACAACTGAGATCAGAGCTAATTGGGTATATGTCATGATTCAACCTCGTCCCCTGCCAGCCAGTTACGAGCACTGCGCACTGCCTCGAAAGACAAAATCGCACAAATCGGAATTACAGCGAAAAATAAAATTTCGTCAAGTGGGATATTGGCTACGGTCGTAATGCCAGTGACATAACGCTCATCAAAAGTCCAATGGCCCTGCGCAATTGCGTAGGCATCCCAAATAGCGAATACCACTACTACCGGGACTACAGTCATAACTAATCTGCGGGCGCGCCGATAAACACGAGTCCGCAAAAAGAACTCAAGCCACGCAGTGCCTAGTAAGCAACCCAATAGCACTGCGATATACGCGAATTGCGTCATGGCTCACTCCTTTCGACAACTACCTTTCGACAACTAAATGTACCCTGTCGTGCCTTTGGAGCCTGCTTTTGAGACTACATCTAGAATGAAGCAGTGAACCAAGTCCCAACTTCTGATCCATTGCTTGGACAAGTTTTAGAAGATCGCTATAGCGTCGATGAACTAGTAGCTCGAGGTGGGATGGCTACGGTTTATCGAGGTACCGACTTGCGCCTGGGCAGAACAGTTGCAATAAAGGTGTTAGGTGGTCTGCTTTCAAATGATCCGAATTTCGTAGATCGGTTTATCCAAGAGGCTAGAGCAACCGCCGCATTAACTCATCCAAATGTGGTTGCAGTTCACGATCAAGGAATTAGTTCTGGGTACCCGTTTCTAGTTATGGAATATGTCCAAGGACGCACCATACGCGAAGTTATGGCTCACTCTGGACCTTTTGCAAGTGCTCACGCGCTAGAAATAATTAGTGCCGTACTCGCAGGCTTAAGCGCTGCCCATGATGCTGGATTTGTGCATCGTGACATCAAGCCAGAAAACATATTGATTACAAATGATGGCCATATCAAAGTCACCGATTTTGGGTTAGCGCGCGTTATTAGTGACACACCTGTCAGTGACTCAACTGGGGCGGTACTCCTGGGCACCATGGCCTACTTATCTCCTGAGCAAGTTCAGCAACTTGCTGTTGATGAAAGATCTGACGTTTATGCGTGTGGCATCATGCTTTATGAAATGGTGACTGGCGTAGTTCCTTTCACTGGCGAATCACCACTTGATGTGGCGTTTCAACATGTGAATAGTGTGGTTGCTCCCCCAAGCGCCATACAACCTGATGTGCCTCCAGCAATTGATCATCTGGTGTTAGCTGCAACTAGAAAGGCGCCTGCGGAACGTATCCAAAGTGCGCGTGAATTCCGAAACAATTCAGTAAAAGCAATTTCTGCAGTACCTAGAGCTGAAGCGCTAACTACGGCTATTCCAATTAGACAAACGCAAGCGATTCCGGTGCGTGGATTGCATCGTGCCACTGGCGCAATACCAATTCAAAAGCCAAACCCAGGCGTTGGTCCTAGTGGAATACATCGCGCACCTGAGCCAAAACGCAAGCGACGTAAACTCGTGCCAGTATTTTTAATCACACTCGCGTTACTAATTGGCGCTGCTTGGTACCAGTTCGGAGCTGGCTACTCAGTAGTACCCAATGTCGTTGGGCTAACTGTGGCCGAAGCGCAAGATTTACTCGAGCCACTAGAGCTCGGCGCAGAAGTGATCGAGGAATTCTCCGAAGATGTTCCAAAAGGTGAAGTAATCAATTCGAATCCCATCAGTGGTGAGAAAGCTCGAAGGGGTGGCTCAATTTCACTGATCATTTCGAAAGGCAAGGAACGATACATAATTCCTTCTGACCTCATCGGTAAAGACCCCGCTGATGTAAAACTCGCTCTAGAAGAGCTGACTTTAGAGGTAATTGGAACTAATGAGGCCTACGACGAAGTTGTACCAGCTGGCAAAGTTGTCGGAACTGATCCTCCAGCTGGCAGTTCATTGAAGCGCAATTCTGAAATTACGATTCTGGTTTCCAAGGGACCAGCACCAGTGGATGTTCCGCCAATTATTGGCACGCTACTAACGGATGCTGCCAGCGAGCTTGAAAAACTTGGTCTCTCGATCGAGGCAACCGAAGAAGTTTTTGACGACAGCGCTGCTGGCACAATTTTGAGCATTGACCCACTTCCTGGCGCAACCGTGCCTAAAGGAACTGTAATCAAGGCAACGGTAAGTAAAGGCCCAGTTTTGGTCGAAGTTCCAAATGTTGTAAATAAGGATTTAACTGAAGCAACAGAAATTCTAGAAGCCTTGGGTTTCAAAGTTGAGTCAGTAAATAAGTTGACCGTGGTGATCCTAGATAAGGTTTATTCGCAAAATCCGGCAGCAGGTTCCCTAGCACCAAAGGGCTCAACGATAACTCTGGAAATCGTCTAACTGATTTTGATGTCTAGTTGCGCTGACTTAGCATGTCGGCAACTTGGAATGCTAGATCTAAGCTCTGAACTCGATTTAACCTAGGGTCGCACGCTGTTTCATATCGGAATGGCAAATCAGTTTCACTGACTCCACCTATTCCACCCAAACACTCGGTCACATCATCGCCTGTTAGTTCAATGTGGATGCCACCAGGATGCGTTCCCATTGCCCGATGAACTTCAAAGAAGCCACTCACTTCATTGACAACATCTTCCAATAGTCGAGTTTTATGACCTGTTGCCGCTTCCTTGGTATTGCCATGCATTGGATCGCATACCCACAAAACTGGATGATCAGTTTCCTGAACTGTCTTTATCAAGTTAGGCAGCACTTCCCGAATCTTGTCTGCGCCCATCCGAGTAATAAACATTAAACGCCCTGGAATCCGATTAGGATCCAGTTTTTCTAACAAGCCAAGAATTTCAGACTCAGTTGTTTTTGGTCCAATTTTTACACCGATTGGATTTGTTATTTTTGAAACAAAATCAATGTGAGCCCCGGCCAGGTCCCGAGTTCGCTCACCAACCCAAACAAAGTGTCCTGATACGTCATACAGATTACCCGTGCGCGAATCGACTCGTGTTAGTGGTTTTTCATAATCCAGCAACAACGCCTCGTGACTTGCGTAAAAATCGGCCCGCTTGAATTCATCAGGATCAGCGCCACAGGCGGTCATAAATGAAAGTGCGCGATCAATTTCCGCAGCCATCTCTTCGTAACGCTTTCCTGGAGTCGATTCACTTACAAAATCCTGATTCCAAGAATGCACTTGGCGAAGATCGGCATATCCGCCCTGCGTGAAAGCGCGAACAAGATTAAGCGTGGCGGCACTCGCGTGGTAAGTATCAACCAAACGCATTGGGTTTGGCCTGCGTGCTTCTGGAGTAAATTCCAAACCATTAACAGCATCACCACGGTATGAAGGCAAGCTCACACCATCAATCACTTCTTCTGCCGAACTACGTGGCTTACCGTATTGACCTGCAATTCGACCTATCTTTACCACTGGCATAGAGGCGCCGTAAGTCAAAACAATTGCCATTTGTAGAACAGTCTTTAGGCGAGCTCTAATTGAGTCAGCAGTATTTGCTACGAATGTTTCAGCGCAGTCACCGCCCATGAGAACAAAAGCATCCCCTTGGCTAGCAATACCAAGTCGAGTCTTAAGTTCGTCGCACTCGCCGGCAAAAACCAGAGGTGGCAAACCAGCCAGAATCTCCTGGGCGCGCAAAAGTTCCGCGGCATCAGGCCAAACTGGCTGCTGAGCTACGGGTAAATCGGGCCAAGAAATTTCAGTCACGTACCCTAGATTAGTGGCGTTTACGGTGGTTCACTAAATCTGAAACTGATTCCCGTGCAGGTCTGCGAGTAGAATTGCAATATGTCTGCAACTAAGCCCGTCAAGCGAGTAGCACTGCTTACCGCGGGCGGCCTAGCGCCTTGCCTTTCTTCGGCCGTTGGGGCGTTAATTGAAACATATAGCGAAGTCGCCCCTGATATTGAAATCATTGCTTACCGAAGTGGCTATAAAGGTCTGTTGCTGGGTGATTCGATTTTGATTACGCCGCAGATGCGCAAAAGCGCGCACCTGCTCCAGGCATTTGGTGGCAGCCCGATTGGCAATTCGCGAGTAAAGCTGACAAACGTGCAGGATTGCGTCAACCGAGGTCTAGTGCAACCTGGCCAAGACCCACAGCAAGTTGCTGCCGAGCAACTTGTAGCCGATGGCGTTGATGTGCTTCACACCATTGGTGGCGATGACACTAATACGGCTGCCGCTGATCTAGCCACCTACCTGGCAAGAAATGACTACGGTCTAAGTGTTGTTGGTCTGCCAAAGACGATTGACAATGACATTTTTCCGATTGCCCAGTCACTTGGCGCTTGGACCGCAGCCGACGAAGGTGCACACCACTTCAGCAATATAGTTTCTGAACACACTTCCAATTCCCGCATGTTAATCGTGCACGAAGTAATGGGCCGTCACTGTGGCTGGCTTACTGCAGCTACCGCAGTTTCATATCGAGAACTTCTGGATGATGTGGTGTGGCTGCCAGAATTTGGCATAACTCGAGATCGTCGTGAAGTTCATGCAGTTTACCTACCCGAGCTAGAAATTAACTTAGCCGAGGAAGCCAAGCGGCTAAGCGCTGTAATGGACACGGTTGGAAATGTAAACATTTTTCTGTCCGAGGGTGCAGGCGTTGATTCAATAGTCGCCGAAATGCGAAGTCGCGGCGAGGATGTACCGGTTGATCCTTTCGGGCATGTGCAAATAGATAAAATCAATCCTGGTGCGTGGTTTGCGAGTCAATTCGCACCGATGATCCGCGCAGATAAAGTTTTGGTGCAAAAGAGCGGGTATTACTCTCGATCAGCTCCAGCAAACGAGCGCGATCAGGAATTAATTCGGGCCTGCGCAAAAGTGGCTGTGCAATCCGCTCTCGATGGAGTCAGTGGATTAGTTGGTCAAGACGAAAATCGAAACAACGAAATTCGGGCCTGCGAGTTTGAGCGAGTTGCGGGCGCAAAACCGTTTAATACTACTCACGCTTGGTTCAACGAACTGCTGGCGGATATCCAGCAGCCTAAGGGTGTTGCATCGGTTGCCCATTAAGGCATCAGTTAACTTGCGCCCTTAGATCTAGATGCGTATTTGTCTACGTATTCTTGTCCTGACAAATCCATAATTCGGTACATGATTTCGTCAGTTAGTGAGCGCAAAACAAATCGATCATCTTCCATGCCGTAATACCGTGAGAAATCAAGTGGCTTGCCAATGCGGATTCCTACCTCGACACCAAAGTTTGGTCTGGAGCGACCAATTGGTTGCACCATTTCGGTATTGATCATTGCAACTGGAACAACTGGAACACGAGCTTCCAGGGCCATTCGTGCTACCCCAGTCTTGCCTCGGTAAAGTCGCCCATCTGAGGATCTAGTTCCCTCTGGATATATTCCGAGTAAGTGTCCTTCAGATAACAGTCGCACCCCGGTTGAAATTGCTGCGGTACTGGCATTGCCGCCAGTGCGATCAACTGGTACTTGTCCGGCACCTCGGAAAAATGCGGCTGTTGCTTTCCCTCTTATGCCTGGGCCTTCGAAATACTCACTCTTTGCCATAAAGGTAATTTTTCGAGGAACTGCAATTGGCAAAAAAATTGAATCAGAAAATGACAGGTGGTTGCTAGCGAGAATTGCCGGTCCAGTTTCCGGAATGTTATCTAAACCTTCGACCCAAGGGTGAAATGCCACTTCAATGGCAGGTCCGATTGCAACCTTCTTAAGAAACTTATAAAAGTTATCGCGTTCGGACACATCCCTTACGGTAGTCAAGGAACACCCAGACAGCAATTATGCGAAGTAAATTCGGACACTTTTGGGGATTTTTACCTCGATTTCGCCAAGACTGAGTTACCCTCACTTAAGGCTTTTAAACGAGAGGTGTTCGAATGCGCGAGTTGTCAGTTCCGGCCAACATCCCACCAGTTACCAGCGGCAATGTAACCGATCATATTGAAGAGCTTGTTGCTCGTAACCCAAATTTTCCATCGGTATCTGTGCAAACTGACGATGACTGGAACATCGTCACTGCGGCACAATTCAGAACCCAAGTTAGATCCGTAGCCAAGGGCTTAATTGCTGAGGGACTGCAACCGGGCGACAGAATCGCAATTCTCTCTCGTACTCGCTACGAATGGACTGTCGCTGATTATGCAATTTGGTATGCCGGTTGCGTAACGGTTCCGATTTACGAGACATCATCACCAGAGCAAGTCGAATGGATAATCTCTGACGCACACGTTGTCGCAACTTTCTTTGAGGCACAACGAACGACCCATGCTTTTGCGCCAATTGCTGACAAAGTTCCACACATGACTCGCTCCTACATATTTGGTGACAACGCGCTGGATCAGCTAACTCAAAAAGGAGTGGGCATTTCTGATGGTGAATTAGATTCTCGTCGAACTGCGGTTGGTCCAAGCGATCCGGCGACTTTGATTTATACCTCGGGGACAACAGGTCGGCCAAAGGGATGCATTATTACGCACGGCAACATGATGGCGGAAGTAGATACTCTCGTTAAAGGGATCCCTGAAGTGTTTGAAATTCCAGAAGCCTCAACTTTAATCTTCTTGCCATTAGCGCATGTTTTCGGTCGACTAATTCAGGTTGCAATGCTTCGCGGTGAAGTAACAATTGGGCACTGTCCAAATCCGACTGCGTTACTGCGCGACCTGGGTTCGTTTAAACCAACTTTCTTATTGGCAGTTCCACGAGTATTTGAAAAAGTATTCAACGGTTCATCTGCTAAGGCGCACGAAGCGAGCCCAATTAAGGGCAAGATTTTTGACCGCGCTGCTGCAGTAGCTATCGCGTACAGCGAGGCATTAGACCACGGGCACATGTCGAAAGGTTTGGCTATTCAACATGGTCTGTTCGACAAATTGGTTTACTCCAAGTTGCGTCATGCAATGGGTGGCAGAGTAACGCACGCAATTTCCGGTGGCGCAGCTCTTGGCGCCCGCCTTGGACACTTTTATCGCGGGCTTGGCTTAATTATTTTAGAAGGTTACGGACTTACTGAAACCACTGCTGGCAGCACGTTGAACCTGCCATCATCGCTAAAGATCGGATCAGTCGGTAGGCCATTGCCTGGTACTGGGGTTCGAATTGAATCCGATGGTGAAGTCTTGCTAAAGGGACCACACGTGTTCATGGGTTATTGGAACAATCAAGCGGCCACTTCAGAAGCCATGACATCCGATGGCTGGTTCCGCACAGGTGACATCGGCGAGCTAGATGGCGATGGCTTCCTGCGAATTACGGGCCGCAAGAAAGAATTAATAGTTACAGCTGGTGGAAAAAATGTGGCACCTGCAGTTCTAGAGGATCGCTTGCGGGCAAATCCAATCATTAGCCAATGTGTAGTAGTTGGCGACAATAGGCCTTACATCGGGGCGCTAATCACTTTGGATCAAGAGGCGCTGCCGCAGATTTTGGCCGCTAACAACATCGCATCCGCTCCGATGTCTGAGTTGATTGCAAATCCTGAAATTCGTGCGCTCGTGCAAAAAGCTGTTAATTCGGCGAACGAGTCAGTTTCAAATTCTGAGGCGATTAAGAAATTCTCGATATTGCCAGAAGATTTAACAATCGACAATGGCTACCTCACGCCCAAAATGAGTATCCGTCGCCATTTAATTGTTCAAGACTTTGCGAATGATATAAACAGTCTTTACTCGTAATTATGCTTAAACTCATCGCTATGCATAATTAGAGTTATGCGCCTACTCCCCTTAGCTTCAGCTTGGGCTTTAACGCGCCTTTGGGTTTTGCTTTCGGGTTTCCAAATTATTGCTTACCCTGAATCAAGATATTTATTCAGCGATGTAAGGCTGTACGACCTGTGGTCAAGCAACCTGGTCGCAGGAAACTTTCCAGTTAATGATCCAATGTGGCAATACCCGCCACTTGCAGCTTTAGTGTTTTTAGCGGGCTATCTCATTGCCCCAAATGCCGTTGGTTTTGTATTTCTGGCACTTGTTGCAGATGCTCTTATTTTTGGTTTGCTCGTTGGTCGTGGTCGAATAACTCAACATAGTCTTCCAGCAATGATTTGGGTTGCAACGCCGGTTGTTATGGGGCCGATTTTACTAGGACGATTCGATGTATTTCCAACTCTTGCGGCAGTGTTTGCATTGCTATCAATTGCTTCGGCTAAAAAGTTTGGGTTTGCGATTGCGCTCGGCTCATTGCTAAAAGTTTGGCCAGTGCTGTTACTGCTTGCAACACCTCGCACGTTAATGTTTCGCGTTGCACTATGGTTTGCCGTAACTTTTGGAATTGGTAGCTTGCTGTTGCAGCTTTGGTGGCAAGAAAGTTTTTCGTTCCTAGGTAGCCAGCGCGCTCGTGGTTTGCAAATTGAATCTGTTGGTGCTCTGCCTTATCAGATTTGGAATGCGGGACCTGGACAAATTAAGTCCGCACTTCAATTTGGCGCGATTGAAATAGTTGCCTCTGGAACAGCAGTCGTCTCGCTGATCATCACACTCATTGGGATCACACTTCTTGGAACGCTCGCCTTCTGGCGATTAAGTGGCCGCCTTGACGATGCGCAACCTGCAGACATTGCACTTGCCGCTGTGCTGGTTGCCATAGTCACAAGTCGAGTGCTTTCGCCGCAATACATGATTTGGGTATTTGGATTGCTGGCCGTGGCGGCATTCAAGCCTGCGTCTGGTTTCAAAAAAATAGTGGTCCTAATTTTTATCAGTGCCGGAATTGGACAACTAATTTACCCTTGGTGGTACATAGGTTTTCAGCAAGGAAATGGATTGATAGTTCTGGCTCACGCCATAAGAATTGTTACCTTGGTTTGGGCAACTGCCCTTGTTTGGCAAAATCTTGCGAAGTCAGCTAGTGCGGATCGATACCCGACAGCAAAGCATCCAGTCTCTTAAAACTTAAATCCCAAGTCCATTGTTGTTTAACCCAGTCCCGGCCAGCTGCGCCCATCTGACTTGCTCGTTGCGGGTTGAGCAAAAGTTCTATGATTCGTTCGGTAATTTGTCTTAAGTCATTTCCGTTAACCAAAAAACCAGTTTCGCCATCAACTACGGCGTCAACTGCTCCCCCGGAATCACCCACGACAACTGGTAGTCCAGTCGCAGATCCTTCTAGGAATACGATGCCAAGTCCCTCAACGTCCCAACCGCCCATTCTGGTGCGGCAAGGCATCGCAAATACATCGCCCGCTGCATACCAATGAGACAGTTCATTGGGAGCAACCTTGCCGGTGAAGTGCACGCGATTGCGAAGTTGCAACTCGTTAGTTAGTTTCTCTAACTCTTTGCGATGTGGTCCATCGCCAACAATTAGCAGTGCGACATCTGGCACTTTGGTCGCA
>JBIIFI010000159.1:0-3424 GCA_044237405.1 Candidatus Nanopelagicales bacterium
TTTCTTCGTTTGTAGTTTTAAGAGCTTGCTCAACGTGCCACACGTCACTCTTTGCCACCAATGTGATAACTGGCGCTTGCGAATCAAGTAGTGCTTTAACTTGGGCATCTTCTTCAGCTTTAACTCCAGCTTTGCGAGTCGCGCCAAAAGCGACGAGCTTTGCATTTTTAAGAACTAATTCGCCAGCAGCAATCCGGGCAAAGAATTCGGTGTCTTTTGGCAATGCCCCTGGCCAGCCACCTTCAATGAAGCCAACGCCGTATGCATCAAGCATCTTTGCAATCGTGAGTTTGTCTTCGACTGAGTAACTAATGCCTTCACGCTGAGCGCCATCACGCAAGGTTGTGTCGTAAAGGTGAAATGCATCGGTAACTGAGGAAGTTTTCGACATTACAAGATCCGGTGTAACCAATTGTGAGTATCTGGTGACTTACCAGTTTGGATATCAACAAGAGCGCTGCGCAATTTCATGGTGACTTCGCCAGATCCCCCATCAGCAATACTCCAAGCGCCACTGTTCTTGCTATCGACTCGACCAACTGGGGTAATTACAGCGGCAGTTCCGCAGGCAAAGGTTTCGGTAATCTCGCCCGATGCGCAGCCATCACGCCATTGCTCGACGGTGATAGTTCCTTCTTCGGCCTGATACCCAAGATCGCGAGCCAAAGTAAGTACCGAGTCGCGAGTTACTCCTGGTAACAATGTTCCAGTTAGTTGCGGTGTTACTAAGCGAGCAGATGAGCCAGAGCCATACACAAAGAACATATTCATGCCGCCCATTTCTTCGATGTACTTGCGCTCAATAGCGTCAATCCACACCACCTGGTCACAACCGTTTTCGGTAGCTTCGGCCTGCGCGATCAAACTCGAGGCATAGTTACCTGCGCACTTGGCTTCGCCAGTTCCACCAGGTGCAGCGCGGACAAAATCATCACTTAGCCAAACGGAAACTGGCTTAACGCCCTGCGGGAAATAAGCACCAACTGGCGAGGCCATCAATACATAAGTCACATGTGTTGATGGGCGAACACCTAAAGCATCCTCAGATCCAAACTCCAAAGGTCGCAAATAAAGTGACTGGTCGGGATCAGTCGGAACCCAAGCTTGATCCTGACGAACTAAAGCCTCGATTGCACCGATAAACAAATCAGTTGGTACGGGCGGCAGAGCAAGTCGATATGCAGAACGCTGGAACCGAAGTGCATTGGCTTCCGGACGGAATGTATAAATACTGCCATCTGCATGGCGGTAGGCCTTAAGACCTTCAAAAATTGATTGCCCGTAATGCAGAGCGTTTATGCCAAGGCCACCCGCACTTGCTGACCCAGCCATAAGTTCGGCCTGGTGCCACCCATCAGTCTTGGTCCAAACTGCGCGCACCACATTGTCGGTGAAGTAGCGACCAAAACCTGGGTCTGCAAATATCTTTTCTCGCTGCTCCTGCGAAGCTGGTGAAGCATTCGGATTCAAGGTAATCGCTGGTGCAGCACTCACGCGATCAACAGCTGGATACAGCGGTGCTCCAGATGCGACAACTTTTGCAGCCGAGACATCTAAATCTTGATGTACAAATGTCGACATGATTTAGCCCCTATCCCGCAACTGCTGCGGCTAGTGCATCGCCAATTTGGCTAGTAGAACGAACTCCGGAACGAGAAGCCAAATCTGCGGCAACGGCATCGTCGATCTTTTTCGCAGCATCTGCGTAACCCAGGTGATCTAGCAACATTGCAATACTCAATACCGTCGCCGTTGGATCGGCTTTACCTTGACCTGCGATGTCAGGAGCGCTGCCGTGAACCGGTTCGAACATACTTGGGTTGGTGCGACTTGGATCAATGTTTCCGCTTGCAGCTAGTCCAATGCCACCAGCAATTGCGGCACCGATGTCAGTAAGAATATCTCCGAACAAATTGTCAGTAACGATTACGTCGAAGCGCTCCGGTGAAGTTAAGAAGTACATGCTTGCTGCATCTACGTGACAGTAATCCGTTTCGATATTTGGATACTCAGCTGCAACATCATTAAATGCGCGCTGCCATAGGTCACCGGCATAAACGATCACGTTTGTTTTGTGAACCAATGTCACCTTGCCGCGTCGACGACCAGCGCGCTCAAATGCATCTCGAATGATTCGTTCGGCGCCAAAGCGAGTGTTCATGCTGATTTCAGTTGCCACTTCATGCTCAGTGTCTTTGCGCAAAAAGCCGCCAGCGCCGACGTATGGTCCTTCGGTGCCTTCGCGACAAACTACAAAGTCGATTTCTTTCGAGCCTTTTCCAACAAGCGGAGATGTGACACCTGGGTAAAGTTTCACCGGACGCAAATTCAAGTGATGATCCAATTGGAAGCGAAGTGGCAGAAGTACTCCGCGTTCTAGAATTCCTGGCTTAACTGACGGATCACCAATGGCACCTAGCAAAATTGCATCGTGTTCTTTAAGCTCAGTCACGACACTGTCAGGTAACGTTTCACCAGTTGCGTTGTAACGACGCGCGCCAAGGTCGTAGTCACTCGTGCTAAAAGTCAGGTCAACGCTCGGAGCGATTGCAGACAAGACTTTAAGGCCTTCTGCGACTACTTCTACGCCGATACCATCGCCGGGAATTACTGCCAATTTAATGTTGCTAGCCATGGGATTAAGGCTACTGGGCTTAGTCGTGAATGAAAAAAACGAAATCTTGCCCGCTGAGATGCCTGGCGGCCTGAAATCTGGTTTTTCCAGTAACGGCGCACGGTGCTAAAGTGAAAGTAATGAATGCGAACCTGCTCCTTCACTGCCGCAACGAGGCCTAACCCGGCCCACTCGTTGCGGAGTCTTCTGCATGCCGGACGCCCCCCAATCGCAAACATTCACAGATTTTCGGAGACTTCCAATGACCAGTTACGACCAGCAGAACTCACAAAAACCCTCAGGTATGCCATTTCAGCGCTATACCCCGTTTACGCCAATTGATCTAGCAGATCGCACCTGGCCAAACAAAGTGATCACACAGGCACCTCGCTGGTGTGCGGTTGATCTGCGCGATGGCAATCAGGCGCTAATTGACCCAATGACGCCAGATCGTAAAAAGCGTATGTTCGAACTTCTGGTGCAAATGGGATACAAAGAAATCGAAGTTGGTTTTCCATCAGCTAGCCAAACCGATTTTGATTTCGTGCGAATGCTTATTGATGAGAATTTGATTCCTGACGATGTAGTAATTCAAGTACTAACGCAAGCTAGAGAACATCTAATTGAGCGAACTTTCGAAGCAATCCAAGGTGCGCCACAAGCCATTGTTCACCTTTACAACTCAACTTCAACTTTGCAACGTCGAGTTGTATTTGATCTTGACAAGGATGGCATCAAAGAAATTGCAGTGCGGGGCGCTGAACTTTGCCTAAAGTACGCCGAGCAAATCGAAGGTACCGAAATTTACTT
>JBIIFI010000160.1:0-3397 GCA_044237405.1 Candidatus Nanopelagicales bacterium
TGACTCCACCAGCGTTGTTGATTTCTTCGATTGCTAGATCAGTTCCGTTCCAGCAATCTTTGTGGTCCGCAATACCTGCCGGGCCAGACTGTGCAAATGGTGCACCGATAACAATCGGTTCACCGGATGGTGCAGCGGTTGTTGCAGCGGCTGTTGCAGCATCGGTTGCTGAGGAATCCCCAGACCCACCGCCACAAGCAGCAAGTAATGCTGCGGCAGCTGCCAAACTGGCAGCCCTTATTAATGTCTTGGATCGAATCACTTTCGTCCTCCACGCATGACAGGGAGCGCGAGGTCCGCGCTCAATTGGCTCAATCGTCCTCTTAAAGTCGTTCATGGGTTATCCGTCAAATGGCGGATATTTCAAGTACTTTATCGAGGTATATCCAAATAATCCAGCAAAACATGGGTTTTCTTAAAAATGCTAAATGGTCAATTCAGACAACAATCTGGTTACGGACGATGGTTAGGTTCCGAATAATACCTACGCACGACCTTTAATTCTGGCACTATTTCGTTATGTCGAGCCCTTCATTAACGCAGGCCATGGAAGTAGTTGGCAGAGTGGCTGCGGTTGCATCCGAACAGGCACCGCAGGCCGCGCGCGCTAGTGCGGTAATTGAAGAGTTACGCAAGATAATTCCATTTGACGCAGCTGAGATTAATACGCTGCATCCGATAAGTGGAGAAGTTACTCCATTAGCAAATGTTGGATATGAATCTGATGTCTTGGAACATCTGCACAGTCAGAGGTTTACCGAATTAATGAAAGCTCTGGCGCTACCGATCACCGGACGCCCAGTACGCATGAAGGATTTGCCAGGTGACCCATTCGACAACTGGGCGGTAGGTGATGTTCTAGTTCCAGCTGGATACAGTGAAGGCTTAACCATGTGTCTGCGAACAACTGATGGCAGAGTCACGGGCGTGATAAATCTTTCAACAACTTCACCTGAACATCCATCTGATATTGCAAAAGATGCAATCAGCAGTTTGTGTAGCGTGCTTGCAAACATGGCGGATCAAACTCAGTCAGGTAAATGGCTCTCCATGTTGATTGGCTCTGGCCAAACCGCTGTTGGAATCAGCAATGATGGAAATCCAATCGCAATACCTGGGCTTCCCGGCCATGACTTGTTTCAACCTGGTAGCGAATTAATTTCCTACGCGCACAAAAATGCAAGTATGAATTCTTGGAGTTCATTTATCTGGCCACAAAATTTAAATGACGACATGTTTAGAATTCGGGTTATGCCTTGCAGCGGCGAAAACCAACCTATGTCTGCCGTAATCTCGCTGGATGTGGCCGATATTGGACCGCTCACCCATCGAGAACTTGAAGTGCTAACCCTGGCTGCTAACGGTCTATCTAATCTAGAAATTGGCGCCGCATTGCAGATTAGTTCGCGAACCGTCGGATCTCACATTGAACATATTCTGGATAAGTTGGGTGCTCCCAATCGAGCCGCTGCTGCTGCTCGGGCAATAACTGAAGGCTTGATTCTCGGTCGCGTTAAACGCTTCGACTAATTTTCACAAAGCGTGGGTCGCTACTACTTGAGAAATGCGATCTGCTTGAGCGGCCGAAAGTTTCTGATCTGGCAAATTCTCAAAGGGATGTCCGTAAGGATCTTGTATTCCAGTTTTGATGCCAGACATCTCCTCCAGAACTGCAAGCCCACAATAAGGAACATAAACGGGAGAGTATCCGCCTTCATGCGTCATCATGACCCGACCAGAGCAAACTTCATCTGCTAGTAAAAGTATTTTCTTGGTTAGCTCGCTATAACCTGAAGCAGTTAGCAGCATCTGGGCAAGTGGATCGAATGCACTTGAATCAAAACCAGAAGTAACCACAATGACATCAGGGTTAAATCTACGAATCGCTGGCAAAACTACTCGGTCAAATGCCGAAGCGTACGCTCCAATTCCAGAGCCAGCAGGTAGCGGGATGTTGATTACTGAACCAGCGGCTAATCCATCACCAATCTCCTCAACCAGTCCGCTGTTTGCTGGATATAGGTTGTCTTGATGGATAGAAATGCACAGGACATCTGGATCTGAGTAATAAATTTCTTGCGTTCCATTTCCATGGTGCACATCCCAGTCGACAACTACTACGCGGCCTACACCCATAGTTGCTCGGACATTCTCAATTGCAATTGCTGCGTTTGCAAAAATGCAATAGCCCATTCCAGTTGATGCAATTGCATGATGTCCTGGTGGGCGCACTAACGCATATGCATTATTCACATCCCCCGAAACTACTGCGCGCAATGCTGCAATGGCGCCGCCTGCTGCAAGGGCTGCGATTTCATAGCCACCCCTTCCAAATGGCGAATCGCCATCTCCAGCATCTCCGCCTTTTGGATTTTGGCTCTCTCGCTTTATGTGATCTAGGTGTTCCTGGGTGTGAACTCTCAATAGATCAGTTTCTGTTGCTTGAACTGCAGGAATTCGAAATAGGTCCTTAGCAAGACCTGAAACTTCAACGAGTGAGGCAAATCGAACTTTAGTTTCGGCACTTTCAAAGTGTTGATATGGCTGAACTTGGGAACTTGAAGGAATTTGTCCAGTGTTCGAGCCTGTGTTGTGCCAGCCATAAAGCTCTTCCCAAACAAATCCAGTTTTCATGTCTTTGACTTTACAACTCGGGCGAGAAATTAACTGTCGAATCCCATACCGAATCGATCTAAGCTGCGAAGCCAAATGTTTCGTTTGCCTTGATTGCGATCGGCTTTATCCAGGGACCAGCGCGTGAAGTTAATTCCAGCTGACTTAAATGGCTCGGGTGGGAATGGGATCGGCAAAGTGTTAACCATTTCTAGGTTTCGACGATCGGTATCACGATCCAACAACTTGTCGATGGATACTTGGGCGCCAAACCGTGAGGCTCCAACGCCAAGTCCGGTGTAGCCGGCAACATAAACAACCTTGTCATTCATGGCACTACCCCAGAATGCGCTAAAGCGCGTGCAAGTATCAATCGCACCGCTCCAGGCATATTCAAATCGCAGGCCTTCTAGTTGCGGAAAAGTCGAAAAGAAATGGGTAGCTAACTTTGGCCAGGACTTTGTTGAGTGCTCGTGCTGCACGCCAAAGCCGCTGCGGAAATGATAGGTCGCGTCATAGCCACCCCAGAGGATTCGGCCATCGGCAGTTGGTCGGTAGTAATGGAATTGATTTCCAGTGTCACCGACACCTTCGTTACCAGCCCAACCAATGTCTCTACGCTGTTGTTCACTTAATGGCTCAGTGACTAAAACTGAATCGTAAACCGGGACAATCAAATACTTAAGGCGGCGAAGTAGCGGTGGGAATGCATTCGTAGCCAGCAATACTTTCGGCGCAGTTACGCTGCCGAACTCGGTCTTTGCAGTAACACGATCGCCGCGTT
>JBIIFI010000161.1:0-3367 GCA_044237405.1 Candidatus Nanopelagicales bacterium
GCTTCGATCCATGACTAAGCGAAGATCTATCGGCCGTGCCAGGCTTGAAATTTCCAGCTTGGGCAACAATTGGGTCAACGCAGTCTCTCGCTTTGCCGACATTCGACCATGACGCGCATGGAAAGTGCGGATATGCGGGTGCGTAGTCTCGTCGGCACCTTGCGAGTAGATTGGTGTTTGCACATTTAAGAATACAAGCTAGGAGATCCCGTGAACCTCAGTGGCGTACACGTTCCGCTAATCACCCCTTTCGATAACAATGGCGTTGTCGACACGAAAGCAATTTCCCACTTAGTCGAAGTGATGATTGCAAACGGAATCTCTGGCATAGTTGCAGCCGGCACAACAGGCGAGGCCTACGCTTTGAATTTTGACGAGCGTCAGACAGTCACAGATACCATTCGCAAGCAAGTCAATGGACGCGTGCCAGTTCTGGCTGGCGTTGGTGGCATGTCAACTAGAGAAGCAATTAAGCACGCGCAGCTTGCTGTCGAACTCAAGTGCGACGGGTTGATGGTTGCCGCTCCGGCATATGTGTTACCAACTCCAAGTGAACTTGCAACTCACGTAACAGCTGTCATTGCTGCTTCGAAGTTACCAACTGTGCTCTATGACTACCCAGCAAGAACAGGAGTGCCATTCGATCAAGAATCACTTGACGCGCTAGCTGATAACGAATACGTGATCGGCATCAAGGAAGCCTCGGGCGACTTGGATCGAATTCCAATGCTAAAGACCAACTACGCTGGCCGAATTGAAATCGTATGTGGTGCTGATGCTGATAGTCCGACTTTCTTTGATGCTGGTGTTACTAGTTGGATCGGCGGAATGGCGAACGCCTTACCAAAGGCGCACTTTGGAATTATGAATCCTGACACTAGACAAGCTGCTCACGCTGCGGTACTACCGCTTCTTTCACACATTGAATCTGGTCGGTACATTGCAAAGACCAAGGCACTTATGGGTCTATTGGGTGTTCCGTGCGCTGCAACTCGAGGTCCATTACTAACACTTGAGCCTGCTGGCATCGCTGAATTGCAAGAACTGGTTGCACGAGCAGGCGAGTGGGCTCCAAGTCTGGTTTAAGCAATGTCAGCATCGCTTTGGGACCAAGTTCCACAAGCATGGCGTGAACCTCTGGCCAGCGTGCAAATGACAGTTGCGACCCTAGATGGCTTAATCAGCTCTGAGATTGCTTCTGGATTTGAAGTCGTGCCTAACAACGAATCGATATTTGCAAGTCTGGAAGTAGATCCAAAAAATGTGCGATTGGTAATCTTGGGTCAAGATCCGTACCCAAATACTAAGCACGCCATCGGATTGGCTTTTGCTACCCCAACAGACACCAAGCCGCTGCCTGGTTCACTGCGCAACATCTTTAAAGAGATAGCAAGTGACACCGGAGCAAACTCCCAGGCAGATGAGACTTTGAAGTCTTGGATTTCGCAAGGTGTAATGCTTCTAAACACATCGCTTACTACTAGACATGGCCAATCGGGTGCTCATGCTAATTGGCCTTGGAGCGAAGTTACGGATCAGATTCTGCAAACTGTAACGAGCAACAATCCAGAGGTCGTGGCTTTGCTTTGGGGTAAATCGGCACAGGAATACGCTCATCTGTTTCAGCCACAACTCGCGATTAGTTCAGCGCATCCCAGTCCACTTAGTGCATCCCGTGGCTTCTTAGGCAGCAAACCTTTTACTAAGGCAAACGAGGTGCTTCTGGCGCAGGGCAGTAAACCCATAGCCTGGTAAGTGGCTAATGCGCCGGGCCTAGGTGTCAGAGCGCGAGTTTTAGTTAGGCGAGTCGTGGATACGGCAGAATGTAACTATGCAAAATCCGGCCGGGGTTCTAATGGCAGAGCTAGTGATGTCCATTGATCGCCTAATTAGATCTGCACAAGTTGCCGAGGCCTTTGAAGGCGAGTGGGCGCCGCAGGTGATTTTGGGTCACATTTCACAGGTTGACGAACTGGTTTGGCTACCCAGGATTGCGCAAATGTGCCAGGCGCCAAAAGGAGCGCCGCCAGAGTTCACTTGGTGGGAACCCGATGCAACCGCGACGCAAGAGAAATTCGAAGGCTTGGCAGTGGACCAAGTCGCGGCTCTTGCCATGTCTAATCGGACAAATCTACTTTCTGCGATCAAAAATCTAACGCCCGACCAGTGGGCGGCCACCGCCAAACACGACACTTTCGGTGTCATCGATGTATCTGGTTTGATAATTGAGATTTTGACTCACGATGAAGAGCATCGTGCAGCGCTAATTCCAGCCACTTAAATCTGCCCGTTTAGATCAGCGGCCACGGGGTAGTCTTTACTCATGACTGCTGTTTATGTAACTCTTGGAATCGTTGCGCTACTAGTTCTATTTGGTATCACGCAATACAACAAATTGGTGCGACTTAATGTTGCGGTGGATGAAGGCTTCGCACAAATTGAAGTTCAGTTGCAACGCCGTGGTGATTTAATCCCAAATCTGGTTGAAACTGTTAAGGGCTATGCAGCCCACGAAAGCGCCACTTTTGAAAAAGTTGTGCAGGCACGCGCTCAAGCCACAGCTGCGCAAGGCGTGGCCGCAGTTGCTGAAGCTGACGGCATGCTTACTCAAGCGTTACGCGGTCTGTTAGCCGTTGCGGAAGCATATCCAGACTTAAAGGCATCAGCGAACTTCCTGTCGCTCCAAGAAGAGTTGTCCGGCACCGAAAACAAAGTCGGCTTTGCGCGTCAGTACTACAACGACACTGTACGCGCGCTGAACGAAACCATCGTTGCGATCCCAGGCAAATTCTTTGCTGGTCCGGCAAATGTTTCAGAGCGTGAGTTCTATGTTGTGGATGATCCAGGTAAGCGCACTGTCCCTGATGTTTCTTTTAACTAAGGAACCCTTTGTCTAACTTCAGAGAGCAACAAAAAAGTAACCGTTTAAAAACTTTTATGTTGCTCGGGGTAATGGGTAGTCTCACGGCGTTCGTAATTTATGCCTTTGCTCTGTATCTGGGCTATGCCAGTTTTGGAATAATTCCATTTGCTGTTGGCATTTCACTGATTAGTGTTTGGGGCTCTTACTATTCGTCAGACAAAATAGTTTTAAGCATGACTGGCGCCAAATTGATTGATCACGATAGCGCGCCACAGCTTTTTAATTTGGTTCATGAAATAACCATCGCCTCGGGACTTCCCATGCCTAAAGTCGCAATCGTTGAAGACTCTGCGCCAAATGCCTTTGCAACTGGTCGTGACCCAGAACACGCAGTAATTGCTTTTACTACTGGAATTTTGCAAGCAATGGATCGCGAGCAACTGCAAGGAGTTGCTGCTCACGAACTAGCCCACGTTGCAAACCGCGACACATTAGTTTCGGCAG
>JBIIFI010000162.1:0-3357 GCA_044237405.1 Candidatus Nanopelagicales bacterium
AAATTTTTGCGCAAGTAGGCTTATGACTGAAATCAATGACTACATGCACTTCACTAAAGGGGAATCATTCATGGCGCGTAAGAAATTTGTGGTTGCTGCCGCATTATCCGCAGCTGTGATTCTTCTCAGTGGTTGTGCCACCGGGTTTGACGCCGCTACTAACACCCAAGGTGATTCTGGCAACGGTCGCAGCGTTGACGTGGGCGCACTTCAAATTCGTAACGCCACAGTTATTGTTGATCCTGCAGATACAACTCGCGCCACAGTCATCATGACTGTAATTAACACTGACGGCGAAGTAGATGATGTTATCAATGGCGTAGCGGCAGCAAAAACAGTCGGTGTTGTTGGCGAAGTAAACATCCCACTGCCGCATAAGCAGGCAGTGAACATTGGCTACGAAACCGAATACAGAATTGTGCTAACAAGCGTTTCTGGCGCACTTGAACCAGGTCAGTTCGTGAACATTTCTTTGATGTTGCAAAGCGGTCAATCCGTGCCACTTTCAATGTTGATAGCCGAGAACACAGGAATCTACGCTGACATTGAAGTGCCTGCGATCTAACTGTTCAGCGATCTAACCAGGACAGAAATAATTCAGCTTTCGAACCGATATCCCAAGCCACGCACTGTTGTTAAATAAACAGGGTTAGCTGGGTCTGGTTCAATTTTTGATCTAATCCGCTTAATGTGAACGTCAAGCGTTTTTCCGTCACCCACATAATTTGATCCCCAAACCCGGTCCATTAACTGTCCGCGGGTAAGCACTCGGCCCGAGTTACGCATTAGAAATTCCAAAAGTTCAAATTCTTTAAGTGGAATTGATACCGCGTTACCATCAACTGTTAGCGCATGGCGTTCCACATCCATTCGCACTGGACCCAATTCGATTGTTCCAATGGAATCGACTTCAAATTCTCCGCCTCGTCGCAGAACCGCCTTGATTCTGGCCAGCAGCTCTCGAGTTGAAAATGGTTTTGTCACATAGTCATCGGCGCCAAGCTCTAGGCCAACTACCTTGTCGATTTCAGTATCTTTTGCGGTGAGCATTATGACTGGGGTGCTGGACTTGGACCTTATGTACTTACAAACTTCGGTGCCTGAAACTTCGGGCAACATCAAGTCAAGTAGGACTATGTCTGGGTTCTTGGCATCAAACAACTTCATGCCTTCAGCACCATTCGGCGCAAGAATCACATCAAAGCCCTCGCGAGAAAGCATGAATTGCAAGGCATCTCGGAATGATTCTTCATCTTCGATAACTAGAACCATTGTCATTTATCTATAACCTCCGTTGGGACTGCAGCACCATTTTGATGTGCAGGAAAACGTAAAGTGAAGGTAGAGCCCTCACCAAGTTGTGACCAGACCACACAATCGCCACCATGATTCGCGCAAACATGCTTAACGATCGCTAGTCCTAGTCCGGTACCACCGGTGTCGCGAGATCTTGCTGGATCTACTCGATAAAATCTCTCGAAAACGCGATTCAATTCGGACTCGGGAATACCAGGCCCTTGATCAGTTACCGAAATTTCAATTACATCATCGTTGCGGCGGGCACCGATGCCGACTCGAGTTTTATTCGGTGAATAGTTGATTGCATTAGAAACTAAGTTGCTCAGCGCCACGATCAGCTGAGTTTCATCCCCAAAAATTCGACCCACATTGGCATCTTGGGATACGACAACTTCAATAGTTTTTTGATCAGCTGCGATCTTTGTTGCATCTACTGCTTCAGCGATTATGGTCGTAACGTCAACTGCCGCTGAATTGCGTAATGGAGCATCTCCTTGCACCTGCGAAAGTGCAACTAAATCCGCAATCATCGCAGTTAACCGTTTGACCTCAATTTGCATGCGCGCAGTAAAGTGTCGTACTTGTTCAATGTCAGTGTCTGCAGCTTGAACTGCTTCGGCAAGAAGCGAGAGTGCGCCAACTGGGGTCTTGAGTTCGTGCGAAACGTTTGCCACAAAGTCACGTCGCACATCATTGAGTCTGCGTTCTTCACTTAGGTCTTGGGCGATCAAAAGACTTAGTTCTTCATCAATTGGCGAAATTTGAACTCGCGCTTCCCACTCGCCAAGTTTTGATCCGTTGCGCTTGATAACTGCGTCGCGACTTTGCGTCTTGCGCAGTCGGCTAACTTCCCGATTTAATGCGCGCAATTCAACAGGAGCAATTCGATCTAATGAAACCAAACCCATAGCAATGCAGTTAGCGCTAGCTGCTAGAACGCGATCAGACTCATCGACGATGGCTGCGGCATCGGGCAGGACATCCAAAATTTGGCTTAGCGCGGCTACGCGATCTGCTTGAATTTTTGCTGCCTCTACCGAAGCCGCGTTGGGCCGGCCAATAGCTTTGCGACTTAGCACGCTAACGCGTCCATTTCCACAAAAATAATTCTGTTCACCTTCTAAGGATAGGTATTTCGGGGGCTAGACACCCCACGTCCAGACTCACTTAACTCAATATTCACTATCTATTGACTTGATGTTGGTTAGCCATTTGCCAGTAATTTGCTGTTCACCTTCGAAGAGGTGGGTACCTCTTAATAGTATGCTTGTGAAATGCGCGAAGACTACACAAATCAGCTGTCCAACATTGATGACGCCATGGTGGCCATGGCTGACCTGGTTGGTAAGGCTATTCGCGGCGCCACAGATGCACTCCTTGCTGATGACTTAACATTGGCCGAGCAAGTAATTGCTGGCGATGAGCAAATTAATGAACTCAATGCGCAGGTTGAAGAAATGTCCTCGCGAATTGCTGCACTGCAGGCCCCCGTTGCAACCGACCTACGCCTTGTTATGGGCGCAATTCGAATGGCAACTTCACTAGAGCGCATGGGAGACCTGGCAGTTCACATCGCAAAACAGGTGCGCCTGCGTTACCCAAGCCCCTCAATTCCAGCTGAGCTTCGCAATACCTTCGGCAAAATGGGGCAGGCGGCAAGCAAGATCGTTGAGCAAACCAGTGAAGTTATCGCAACGCGCAATACTTCGCTAGCGGATGATATGAAGAAATACGATGACACTTTGGATGAACTGCATCGTGAATTGTTTAATGTAGTTCTTTCTGACGACTGGTCCCACGGGGTAGAAGCCGCGATTGATGTGACTTTACTTTCCCGGTTTTACGAGCGTTTCGGAGACCACGCGGTATCTGTCGCTCGCCGAGTCATCCACATTGTTACTGGCGAACCTTACGCAAAATAGGAACTTTTTCCTACAAGTATCGAACTCAGACCCTTTTCGCTAAGTTAGTACAGGGTTCTCATGATAAATAATTCTTCTAGTCTGGCGCGCATTGCAATTCTGTCTGTGCACACATCACCATTACACCAACCTGGAA
>JBIIFI010000163.1:0-3297 GCA_044237405.1 Candidatus Nanopelagicales bacterium
TTAAGGTGGTCAAATGAGCAGACCAGGGTCTTTCCGAAGCATCATGGGCACTCGTGCCAATGGGGAAAGTTCCGCATCCCCGAGTAATGTCCCATACCCAGCTGAAGAAGTCGCAGATCCGGTGCGCCCCCGCCAAGTTTTGGATTACATTTTGGCTCGCCGCGCGGTCTTGGAACAGATTAAGCACGACGCACTACTACGCGAACAAGTGTGCGACGCCGATCCGTATTTGCTGCGAGCCGCAAAACATCATGGTGAAGTCACAGAACGCGTGTGTCCCATGTGCGCCATTAGCGAACTAGTACACGTCACATATATTTTTGGCGACGATCTTGGCTATTTATCTGGCCGCGTGAAAACATCAACGGAATTAGCGGTTTTGGCTCACGAATATGGTCATTTTCGAGTTTATGTAGTTGAAGTGTGCTCAAGTTGTGGCTGGAATCACCTGCACATGTCCTATGTATTAGGTGATGGCACACCCCGTACTCCACCGCGTGAGCCACGAGATGTGTTGAAATAGATGAATGGCTAACAATTCGCGCAAACCCCGACGTGGCCTGCGACGAATTATTCCTACTTTCAAACAACTAACACTTTTGACAATCTTTGGGATAGTGGCAGTGGTTTTGACCATAGCCACTTCAGTGAAAGTTTTATCGGTACCGCAGCCCAATGAAGTAACCACAGCACAAACCACAATTTTGTATTACGACGATGGCGTCACAGAACTGGGAAGACTAGGCGAGGCCAACCGAGTTTCGGTACCTATTGATGAAGTCCCATTACTGACGCAACGCGCAGTACTGGCTGCCGAAGATCGACAATTTTATGAACATGACGGATTTTCAATCCGAGGTATTGCTCGCGCGCTTTATACAAACTTAACTGGAGCCTCCGGCGCAGGTGGCGGATCAACGATCACTCAGCAGTACGCAAAGAATGCTTATCTAACGCAAGAGCGCTCTTTAACTAGAAAGTACAAAGAGCTAATACTTTCGATAAAACTAGAAACCATAGTTAATAAAGACAAAATCCTTAGCGACTATTTGAATACTATTTATTTTGGTCGTGGAGCCTACGGTATTGAAACAGCTGCAAATCAATATTTCGGTAAGAGTGTAGGAGATTTAGATTTAGCTGAATCCGCAGTGATCGCTGCAATTGTGCAAGCACCAAATGCACTTTCACCAGAAGAAAATCTTGATGGACTTACTAGCCGGTGGAACTACGTGTTAGATGGCATGCTCACGCAAGGTTGGATATCGCAAGAAGAGCGAGACTCGGTCAAATTTCCAAAAATTGATGAGTACAAACCGGTTAATACTTTCGGCGGGCCGAAAGGTTATCTAATCGAACAAGTTCGACAGGTCATGTATGAAAACGGAATAACAGACGATCAGATAAATTTAGCTGGCCTTCGAGTCGTAACTACTTTCAATCAAGTAGCGCAAGATGCCATGATTGCTGCAGTTGAAGCCGAAGCACCAACTGAAAATATCGAAGGCCTTCGAATCGGTGTGGCATCGGTTAGACCCGAAACCGGCGAAGTTGTTGCAATGTATGGCGGTTCTGATTATTTGGAAAACCAATTCAACAATGCAACACAAATGATCGGTCAAGCTGGATCAACGTTTAAACCATTTGCCTTAGCAGCCGGTTTAGAAAACGGCGTAACGTTGGCGACCACATTTAGTGGAAAGAATAAAACTAAAGTTAATGACTACGTGGTTGTTAACTATGGTGATAACTCTTATGGAAAAAAGATTACTTTGCTTAAGGCAACCGAAAGTTCGGTGAATTCAGCTTATGTACAGCTTGCTGATTCAGTTGGACTCGATGTCGTGTTTAACGCAGCCCAGCGCGCCGGCATCCCAGCAGATGCAGTTGGCATGGAGCCCAACCTGGCCTTTACATTGGGTACGACTAGCCCACATGTGGTTGATATCGCAGCGGCATACGCAACATTTGCCTCACGCGGACTACAAGCTAACCCTGCGTACATTAAATCTATCACCGCCGAAAGTGGCGAAATCGTTTACAAGTTTTCACCGAAACCTGTGCAAGCGTTCAGCACTGACATTGCTGACACCGTGAATTATGCGCTACAGAAAGTCGTAACAGCAGGCACTGGAAAAGCTGCGAAAGAATTAGGCAGACCAGTAGCAGGTAAAACTGGCACCACTAACGACAACAAATCCGCGCTTTTTGCTGGCTACACTCCAGAATTAGCCACCGCAGTGATGTTTGTTAAAGACGGTCCCGATGGTCAGCCAATGACACTTGCTGGAACTGGCGGCATGGAAAAAGTCACAGGCGGCTCGTACCCAGCTCGCATATTTACTGCTTACATGAAGTTGGCGCTGATGGACTATCCAGTAACTGAATTCGCCCCACTGCCAAAGGGCCAGCCAAACGGAATCAAGCCAACAGATGTACCTTCACCAAAACCAAGTCCAACTGTCACCGTAGTGCCAACAGATTCAGCTTCACCGGTTGTAAGTGAGCCGGCAACAGAACTTGTTTCACCGACTCCAACAAGTAACTAAAGTCCAAGAACCTGATCAAACGCGGCAATTGAATTTCGTACTCGGCAGTCAAGTAAATCTCCAACTTGGAGTTGTGCGTCGTCACTTAACACCATAGATACGTGCATGTGCGGTGGCTCAGCAAAATTTAGGAACTCACCATTGTGACTAAATGGCGAACGCACTCGACCAATTGCTTGATTAAAGCCTTCAGATATCGCAATACCTTTTTTACGTATCGAAGAACTGCTAGTGGGCGCGGCCAAAGCAACACCATGTGAAGTACCACCACTAACTACCAGCAGCCGCTGGCGCTTCCCACTTTTTACTTGATGGTAACCAATTCGTTGCGAATCTGTTAATTCATGAATTTGCAGGATAGTTGCTTTAACTGATAGCGCTTGCTTGTTACCAAGCCACAGTGATGTTCCGATGCGAATGTCAAAAGTGAAGTTATAGCCATAGCTTTGACACATTGATTTGAGCTCAGTTAACTCTGCATTTGAAATGTGAGAAAGGCTCATGTGTAACGGCAGGTGATCCGCAGTAGCAAATTCTTGAAAAAGTTTAAGCCAATTCCAAATCTCGGAAAGTTTTCCAGAAAGCTTCTTTGCATTAATGACATTAGATACTTCCGATGTCACATCAAAAACTTTAGTTGAATCAGCGATCGGCAGATGAAGTGAAATTCCACGAAGTGTTATTCCGCCGAGATCAGAAATTTTAAGTGAAGTTAACTCCTGCGCTGAAATTCCGAAGCGATGAAGTG
>JBIIFI010000164.1:0-3288 GCA_044237405.1 Candidatus Nanopelagicales bacterium
GCCAATTCCCGTGGTCGATCTAGTTATAGATGATCACGCCGATGCCCAAAGTGATTCAAGCGACGTGCCAGATTATGTAGCGGATTCAATTAGCACTCAAGGCGACAGCGAAGATTTCGAATCCGATGAAATGCAAGAGCGTCAAGAAGTTGCTGCTGAATTTGCGATGAAAGAAGCCGTAGAAGCTATAGAAGCAGCAACTGAGATAGTTGAGTTGGACAATCTAGACGCCGATGAATCTGAGCAGAATATTTCTGACTTTTATGGCGATGCAGAAAGTGACGCAAGCGAAGAGTCCCGATGATCGGTTTGATCTTGGCTGCTGGTGCTGGCAGACGACTGCGGCCATACACTGACACACTTCCTAAGGCATTAGTTCCGCTAGATGACACCCGTTCGGTGATGGATTTAACACTGAAAAATTTTGCTGAAGCAGGCCTTACAGATGTAGCAATCATTATTGGGTATGCCGCTGATCAGGTTCGAATTCGCGAGCAAGAATTGGAAGAGCGCTATGGCGTAAACATCGAGTTAGTGTTTAACGACAAGGCCGAAGAATGGAATAACGCCTATTCGCTTTGGTGCGCAAGAGATGTACTGAAAAACGGAGCGATCATTGCAAACGGAGACACCATTCATCCAGTCTCGGTTGAAGAATTACTTAAGGCGCAAACCGATGAATTCATAACGCTGTCGCTAGATAATGTAAAAAACCTGGCAGATGAAGAAATGAAAGTTCAGCTAAATGATCGCGGTGGCGTCTCGCTAATTACTAAGTTGATGGATCCTGCAACCGCTGCTGGTGAATACATTGGTGTGGCAAGAATTCCAGGATCACTAGCTGATGATCTAGCGCAAGCCTTACAGGTTACTTTCCAGCGCGATCCAAACCTTTACTACGAAGATGGTTTTCAGGAAATGGTTAATCGCGGAGCTCACATTGCCACTGCGGCCATTGGTGATGTGCCATGGATCGAAGTCGATACTTTAGAAGATCTCGAACGGGCTCGGGAGATCGTATGTCATTACTAACTCGCAGTTTCCCTGCCCCCTTACATGTCGACATTTCAGCCGGTGCGATTAATCGTTTGCATGACGTCATTAGTGATTCTCGGATTGCGCCCGATGCGCGAGTAGCGGTAATTCTTTCGACGGGTTCTGGCGTGCAGTTTAGAGCCCAGATTGAAAAGCAAATTGCTCATGCTGACTTCTTTGAACTTTCAGATGGCAGCCTGCAATCTGCTGACGAAATTGCAGACAAATTAAGTAGTTACTCCAGTGTGATTGGGGTTGGGGGCGGACGAGTTTTAGACGCAGCTAAATATGCAGCCAGTAAAGCGAATTTACCGATGATTGCAGTAGCGACAAACTTGGCGCACGATGGTATTGCCTCGCCAGTAAGTATTTTGGAACACGATGGCACGCGCAGTAGTCACGGAGTTTCGGTTCCAGCCGCAGTACTAATTGACCTAGATATTGTGCGTAGTGGCCCAGTCAGATTTTTGCGTGCTGGTATTGGCGATGTGCTTAGTAATTTAAACGCTGTTGCAGACTGGGAATTGGCGCGCGAAGTAAATGGCGAGGAAGTCGATGGCTTGGCAGCCTCGATGTCACGAACCGCTGCGACGAGTTTGTTGCATCATCCTGGCACTATCGATGACTCTGGTTTCCTGACCACACTTGCAGAAGGCTTAGTGCTCTCTGGCTTGGCAATGGCAGTTGCCGGTACGTCTCGACCTTGTAGTGGTGCCTGCCATGAAATTTCGCATGCGATTGACACAGTGTTTCCTGAAAAATCCGCGCCACACGGAGAGCAAGTTGCAGTTGGCGCATTGTTTGCAACTTTTCTGCGCGGCGCTACTACAGAATTTAATCAACTACATGACGCACTATTTCGCCATGGCTTGCCAACATCGCCAAAGGACCTTGGCTTAACAACGGAACAATTTGCGCAAGCCGTCGCCTTTGCGCCCCAGACTCGTCCGGATCGATTCACAATTTTGGAACACCGCAATTTAGATCAAGTAGAGCTCACGCGTGTTGTATCCGACTTTGTTGCTGCGCTTTAGGCAGGCTTGAAACATGGCAGTAATTGGTTCGCGTCGACTAGCAGACAAAGTCCTTGACGTAACCATCTTTATCTTGGCCGTTGATTCGCTGGCTTATTACACCTCGCGCTACATCACAACCAGTGCCATTGTCGTAGCTGGAATTTGGATAGCGTTTGCCGTTGCGATGTTTGCAGTGTTGCAACGAGTTACGGACTCAGGTTTTTATGGCGAGCCGGTTCCAGCGCCTTATGTAACTAGTGATCCAACTACGCTTCGCAGCAATCCATTAGCTCGAAATGCAACTTGGGCCGGTTTGGTAACAGCGGGTTTTGCTTACCTCTATATAGATAAGCGATTACCAATCTTGAACTCATCACAATGGGCGCTGGTAATTTTGATACTAGTCGCCATTGGTGGGATAGTTGCGTTTCGCCAAGCTAAAGCATCAGGTGCCACTGCTGCTGACTACAAAACTTTCCATTGGTTTGCCTGGATTATTGGCGCGGGTATGGCGTTGGTGGCATCAGTTACGTTACGACCACAAAGTGATGATACGAATTACCTGAATATATCGACTTGGATTGCTGAACGCGGCACGATACCAACGCGAGACACGATTTATAGTGATCAAGTTTTTGCTACTAAGCCACTTGGTTCGGCCTGGGAATCTATGTGGGGAGTGCTTGCTCACATAACTGGAATCTCGGCGCCCACACTGCTTTATGTAATTGCCGTTCCGATTCTGACCTTACTTAGCATTTTTGCAATAGATCGAGGAATGCGAAGTATGCATGTCAGGCATACCAACTTCGCGCTGCTGATCATAAGTCTGTTCCTACTTCTCGATGGCAAAAACATTTTTTCTTTTGGTGTTTTCCATGGGCCGCGAATTTGGCAAGGCAAATCATTTTTTGTCTCGGCTGTTATCCCATTATTGATTGGCGCTGGAATTGTTTGGGCTCGCTCAGGTCGGCGAAATGATCTCATCAGATTTTTACTAATTGCCCTTGGCGCAGCCGGACTGACAACAACTGCCACGATGTTAGTGCCAATGATCGTGGTCGTGATTGCAGTTGCTGTTGGTTATCAGCGAGGTTTGAAAGATGCAGGCTTAACTTTGCTAGCCATGCTGGCCCCGCTTTATGTGGGCTTAGCTTTCCGAGGGTCTCAAGAAGATGACCAGGCCTTAGGGGACTGGGCTGGAAATGTATTAGCCTTCGCCCATCCAGCAACTGTG
>JBIIFI010000165.1:0-3269 GCA_044237405.1 Candidatus Nanopelagicales bacterium
TAACTATCGCCGCTGATAATGCGCGCTTTGGTCAGACTGGACCAATTGTTGGTTCATTTGACGGTGGCTATGGATCTGGATTACTTGCCAGGCACATTGGACAAAAGCGCGCTCGCGAAATTTGGTTCTTGTGCCGGCAGTATGGCGCCGAGCAAGCATATGACTGGGGCTTAGTTAACTCCGTGGTACCAATAACTGATTTAGAAATTGAAACTGTGCAATGGTGTCGCGAAATGCTTCGCCTATCGCCACTTTCACTTCGCATGCTAAAGGCAAGTCACAACGCAGCCGATGATGGCTTGGCCGGAATCCAACAACTAGCCGGCGATGCCACGTTACTTTTCTATATGAGTGAAGAAGCTCAAGAAGGTCGTAACGCTTACAAAGAAAAGCGACGCCCTGATTTCTCGCAATTTCCAAAACGCCCATAGTTTTTAGCAGGGAAAGTTATGTCTATTGCGGAGATTGCGGAACAATCAATTCCGTTTGCGTTGAATCTGACCGCAAAGTTTCGTAGTACGCAGATACGTACTGGTGTATTAATTAGTGGACCATCAGGCTGGGGTGAGTTTGCTCCGTTCCCTGAGTATGGTGACGAAATTTGTTCTAAGTGGCTTGCTGGAGCGCTGGAAGCAGCATTTGGAACTTTTCCTGCAAAACTTCGTTCTTCAGTCCCAGTCAACTCCATAATTCCAATGCTCAGTGTTGAGCAAACCATTTCCACAGTTGAAGCTGCCGTGACAAATTATGGAATGACCACATTCAAAGTCAAGGTTGCTGATTCAACTCCAGAATCCTTGGCTAGTGACGAGTTAAGAGTCAAGGCAGTTCGCAGCACCTTGGACCGATTAGGTATCGAGGGAAAAATCCGCATCGATGTAAATGGGCAATGGAATCTTGATCAAGCTATGCAGGCGATTCCATTCCTTGACCAAGCTGCTCGTGGCCTGGATTACATTGAACAACCATGCTCCACCATTGCCGAGCTGATTGACCTGAAGAACAAAATGCAAAACTGGAATCAACCAATCCAAATTGCGGTAGATGAATCATTGCGATTGGCAGCCAAAGTCAATGTCGACGAGATTCGATCAGGTGCGGACATCTTGGTGGTCAAAGCTATTCCATTAGGTGGCGTCGAGCGGGCTCTTGACTTAGTTACTGAAATTGGCTTGCCAGCAGTAGTAAGTGGATCTCTGGATACATCAGTAGGTTTATCAAGTGGCATTGCGCTAGCCGCCAGCATCCCACAACTATATGGAGCCTGTGGTTTAGGAACTGGAACTTTGTTTGCGCAAGATTTGGTAACACCGACTACCTTGCCAACAAAAGGCGAACTTATTGTTAGACGAGCTAGTCCTGATGCTCATCTACTTGCGACCGCAGCCGCCAAAGTCAGTGAAAGCGATCGACTTTGGTGGCAAGAGCGCATTGTGCGAGCATGGCAGAACGGTGCAAGTGAAATGGTTAGCCCGAGCGTGAAGGAGGCAGTGGAGCAATGACATCGAATGACATGACATCGAATGACATGACAGCGAATGCAACAGCATTAGCTAGAGCAATTGTTCAAAGCTGCCTCGATGCGGGCGTGGAGCAGGTAGTGATTGCCCCCGGCTCTCGTAACGCACCTCTGTCTTGGGCATTTGCTCAGGCGGAGAAAGTTGGTCTCATAAAGATCCAAGTCCGAATCGATGAACGTGATGCTGGATTTTTAGCGCTAGGAATTGCAAAAGCAACCAGGAAGCCAGTTCCGGTAGTTGTGACTTCAGGTTCGGCAGTTGCCAACTTAATGCCGGCAGTTGCCGAGGCATTCCAGAGCGCAGTGCCGATAATCGTGTTAAGCGCGGATCGTCCAGCCTCGGCACGAGGGAAAAGTGCCCCCCAAACAATTAATCAATTTGGCATGTTTGGAACTTTTGTTAAATCCCAGATAGATGTGCCTGCTGATATCAAAGATGTTTCAGCTGTGGCCACGGTAATTGAATCGACTGTTTCAGGTCGACCGGGTCCAGTGCAAGTGAACGTGCAGTTCGAATTGCCACTGTTGCCAGATGTTAAAGATCTGGAATGGAAACCAAAACCATCAGGCCTTAGCTCAATTTCGAAAACTGAATGCGAACAAAAGCACATTGAGGTTCCAGCTCGAGGAATCTTTATTGTTGGTGACAATGCTGACACTGAAGCAATCGAAGAAATCAATCGGGTCTCACAAGTGCTAGGTTGGCCAATTCTCTGGGAGCCAACTGCAAATGCGCACATGTTAACGAATTCAATTTCTCATGGCGTGGTTTTACTGCAAGCAGACATTGCGCCAAAAATTGAAGCCGTTGTCACTTTCGGAACGGTTGGCTTATCTCGCGCAATTCTAGGCTTGCTAAAGAACGCTCCAATTTACTTCGCAATCCACAGTGCAACTGCCGGGCCGGACTCACCTGACCCCGTGTCAAGTGCTAACGAGATTCTTGAATGCGTTCCAAAACTTGAAACAAAAGTTGACCCAGAGTGGTTAAGGCAATGGCAAGCGCTGGATAGCAAAGCTGCGAAGGTAGTAGAAGCTGCCTTGGCAGTCAACACCTTAACGGGACCAAGTGCGGCGCGATTAGTTTGGGATGAAGTCGGAGATGATGATCAACTCTTTGTTGCCGCGTCCTGGCCAGTGCGTCATCTTGAAGCGCACGCTGCTACGCGAAATGGTTTACAGGTGTTTGGCAACCGAGGCGCAAATGGAATTGATGGGTTGATATCAACAGCAATCGGTGTTGGGATCGGCACGAAGAAACGAACCGTTTTGCTAATGGGTGACATTGCATTCCTGCATGATCTTGGAGGTTTGAATCTAGGTGAAGGCCAGGAGCAGCCAAACTTAACAATCGTAGTTTTAGACAACAATGGCAGTGGAATCTTTAGCCAACTTGAGCAAGGTGCAGTGGAATACCAAGAACATTACGAAAAAATCTTTGGCACTCCGCACGGTAAAGACCTTTGGGTAATTGCAGAATCGTTGGGTACTCCGGCAAAACAGGTAACTACAAAAACAGAATTGAACTTTGCATTAGCAAGTTTCGAAAAAACGCCAGGCATCAAAGTCATCATTTGCCTGACAGGGAACCGTAGTGCCGAGAATGATTTGATTAAACAAATTGTCGCTCAAGTAAAAAGCAGCTAAGGATTAAAAATGCGAGCTCGTGATTTAGGCATCAAGTTTGAAGGCCAGCCCGGCACCCTTAATGCCATCACAGATGTTCCTGGCCTTGAAGTTGGAATGGTTA
>JBIIFI010000166.1:0-3250 GCA_044237405.1 Candidatus Nanopelagicales bacterium
CTGCGGGTTGAGCAAAAGTTCTACGATTCGATCGGTAATTTGTCTTAAGTCATTTCCGTTAACCAAAAAACCAGTTTCGCCATCAACTACGGCGTCAACTGCTCCCCCGGAATCACCCACGACAACTGGTAGTCCAGTCGCAGATCCTTCTAGGAATACGATGCCAAGTCCCTCAACGTCCCAACCGCCCATTCTGGTGCGGCAAGGCATCGCAAATACATCGCCCGCTGCATACCAACGAGACAGTTCATTGGGAGCAACCTTTCCGGTGAAGTGCACGCGATTGCGAAGTTGCAACTCGTTAGTTAGCTTCTTTAACTCTTTGCGAAATGGTCCATCGCCAACAATTAGCAGTGCGACATCTGGAACTTTGGTCGCAATTTCAGGTAAGGCTTTGAGCAACATGTCTTGACCTTTTCGTGCCATGAGTCGCGAAACGCAAACAATTACTGGGCGTCCTGTCCATCCAATGCTTGCAAGTAATTCCTGACCAGCGGCTCGATTAGTTGGGGAAAACTCAACTGTGTCTACACCGGGAACAATGCGCCGCATGTTCGCAACTACATTTGGCCTAAGTGCACGCGCTATTTTTTGATGCGTGTATTCACTTATGTAAGTTAAATGATCTGTGTCATTGCCAATTTTGCGAAGTGCCTGCTTAGTGCCAGGCGTCATAGCCCAACCAACTTCGTGACCCATGGTCATGGCAATTATGTTTTGAACTCCAAGTTTTCGTAACGGCGCAGCCAGCAATCCTAGAGGCGCCGAAGCGCCGAAAAGGACTCGAGAAATGTTTTCCGAAACGACCAACTCTCTAGCCATTTCCAGAGTTCGCTTAGTTGGCAGCAAAGTTTCGGTTTGGGCGCGAACTACTTTGAAGTTTTGCGCAGCATCAAACTCGCTGGCACCTTCCCAGTTTGAAGTTAATACTGTGACTGTGCTTGGCTCAAACCTGCGGACTAGCTCATACCCAAATGTTTGAATGCCACCTGGCCGTGGCGGAAAGTCGTTGGTAATAACCAAGGTCCGAGTCATGCCTACATCTTGCCTTAACGGTTATCAACTCAGAAAGTCGCACTGTTGGCCGCCCCAAAGAGCGCTATCAGTGCGCAGCTCTACTGCGCGATGGCGGCCGGGTTACTTGCTTCGCCATTTCCTTTGATTAACCGCAAGGGTGAGACAAGTCCAGCATTGGCAAGGACATCAAGGATGTCTTTGTGTTCGGCTAGCGAGTCTGGCATTGGACCTAGCAGGGCGGTTACTACGCAGTCTGAACACGCGATGTCGCGCATCACGCAGCTTGAGCAATCAATCAACATGGTTAACTCCTGGGTTACCTCGGTCAAAGTGTTAATTGAAACGCTATGCAGTACCTCTGACAGTTTTTAACGGAAAAAGGATGTCTCCGACGGTTTTGTCGGACTAAAACAGTAATGTGCCAGTTATGAGCCAATTTGCAGGGCAAACCCCTATGACCATTTCTGACATTGGTCAGTCTTTGGCTTACACCACATTCGTAATAGTTGATCTAGAAACTGCTGGCGGTAAGCCTGTTGATGCTGGAATAACCGAGATTGGTGCAGTTAAAGTCCGTGGTGGCGAAGTTATTGGAGAATTCCGGACCTTTTGTAACCCGGGCGTGTCTATCCCTGCATTTATTTCAGTTCTAACAGGAATTACCGATCACCATGTGGCAACTGCGCCTTCAGTGGCATCGGCAGTTACGGAATTTCTTGCCTTTGCCAGTTTTGATAGTGGTGATCAGCCAGTTTTGGTGGCTCACAATGCTCCCTTCGATGTTGGATTCTTAAAGGCTGCATGTGCGAAGTTTCAAATTCCTTGGCCTGCGCCCCGAGTTTTGGACACTGTAATTTTGGCGCGAAAAATCTTGCGCAAGGACGAAGTCCGAAACCGCAAACTTGGCACACTAGCGCAATACTTTAAAGCTCCTGTTAGTCCAACTCACCGAGCACTAGATGATGCGCGCGCCACTGTTTCGGTACTTCACGGATTGATGGAGCGCGTTGGAAATCTCGGAGTTCATGACCTTGAAGGACTCCAGACCTTTAATGGTCCGGCAACGGAGCGTCGACGCCGTAAACGACACCTTGCCGACGGATTGCCTGACCTACCTGGTGTCTATGTTTTTTATGATGGCAATAATAGGCCTTTGTATGTTGGGACATCGATTTCAATTCGCAAGCGCGTCATGTCCTACTTCACTGCTGCGGAAACTCGTACTCGAATGACATCCATGATCGAACTGGCACAGCGCGTTGATGCCGTAGTTTGCCAAAACGCACATGAAGCTGAAGTTCGTGAATTACGAATGATCAATGAACTTAGACCGGTTTACAACTATCGTTCTCGCAATCCAGAGAAAACAATTTGGTTGACCCTAACAAACGAAAAATTTCCAAGATTGTCGTTGGTGCGTCAACCCACATTTCCTGCTTCTGATCGAATTGCAATCGGACCTTTTGCCAGCATGCAAAGCGCGGAGTTTGCCATGCAAGCAATTCATCAAGTCACTGAATTGCGACAATGTAAAGAGCGGATAACTGTAAAAAGCTCAATGTCACCATGCATTCTTTTCGACATGCAACGATGCATTGCACCTTGTGCTGACACGTCACTAGTAGACAAGTATCAAGTCATCACAGCGCAGGCAATAAACATCCTTACTGGCGACTCGGTAGTTGCTGCCAAAGCTATGTTGAGTCGAATTCAGGAATTAGTGTCCAATGAGAAATTTGAAGAAGCAGCAGTGATTCGCGATCGAATGCGGGCTCTCGAGATGAGTATTTTTAGATCAAGTATGTTGCGCGAGTTCAGTGCCATTCCTTTTATGATCGCCGGCAAACCAAATGCGCAAGGTGGCTGGGATATTCAAGCATTCACGCACGGACGTTTTGCTGGGGCTATCCAGGCACCTGTCGGACACAATCCAAAGTCATACATCGAGCAACTTCGCATTACCTGCGCATCCGATGTCTCGCTGCCAACCCTGGTGGCTGAGATTGAATTGAACTTGAAGTGGCTGGGTGATGGCTTAACTCGACTTGTCGAAATTTCACCAGGATTTAGTTGGTCGCACCCGCTAGCAGCTCCCCAGACTAGTTTGGCCAATTCGGCGCGCCTAGCCTCCTAAGGCAAAGCGCTGGCTAACGGAAATCCAAACATCAAGTAACGAGCTTGCGGCGCCAGCATCTAACGCGCCATACGCAACTGGGAGCGCGCGCGCGATTCG
>JBIIFI010000167.1:0-3208 GCA_044237405.1 Candidatus Nanopelagicales bacterium
CGAAGTGAGCTAATTCGAAGTGTTAATGAAGGCAGAATTTTCGTGGCTCGGGAGCTATCACTTGAAGTGCAGTCAACACTAGGCTCAATTGAAACTATTGAATCAAAGATCACAGTTTCGGGAATTAATTCAGGAGAACTGGATCAGCTCAAATCATCACTCAGTGAAGTTACGGTTCGGGTTAGTGCATTGTCACAGCGTTTTCCAGATTCCACGCAACAAACAAAAAGTAATTTAAATCCTAGGCATACGCTGCGCTACTTCTTAGAATCTGTGACTAGCGAAAATAGGTACTTGCCAGCACTAATGGCATTGCTCTCGTTGTTTGGACTTGGCACTTGGCTTGGGTACCTGACAGATTCGACAAATATTCTGATCTGGGGTTCAGTATTAAGTCTGGTCGGATTCGTAGTTTTTTGGCTATATCTAAAAATACTTATTCCCTTAATTCCGCGCCGGATGATTATGCTGCGAATCACGGTTTTGGAGATGCTGTTACTGCTCTATCTATTTTTCTGGTTCGTGCTCATTGGATTCATAACTGGCGACAATGCAACTGCTTATGGTGTTGCACTCGCTAATTCCGTTATCCCATTCATCACATTTAATGCAGCAGTTGTGCTGGGTGGGGTTTTAAGGACCACCCAAGCACAGCGATCTCAGTTACTAGCCCAGGCTATGGAGCTAAGAGCCGCGCTAAAAGAAATCGAAGAACTTCGCAAAACAGAAGAGTCACTTTGGAAAATTCTTTTCGCTGGGGATATTGCGAGTTCACCGACGACAGCGAGTGTCATGTTGCGTGATGTTTCATTATCTGGAGACCAAACTCGACTGGCTGAGCTACTGCCAAACGTAGTTACTATTTGGAGTTCAGTGGCCCAGCAACTACCTTCGGTTGGCCAAACTGTCAGTGCGACATCCAGTAAAACAAGTGGCAGACTAGAACTATGACCCGAGCAAATTTGAACAAAGAGCCACATGAAGTAGCAGCAATGTTCGATGCCGTGGCGAAAAAGTATGACGTTACCAATGACGTACTTTCGCTTGGTCAGACGAGAAGTTGGCGCAAGGCAGTTGTAGCTGCGGTAGCCCCAACAACTGGCGAACTAATTTTGGATTTAGCTGCAGGAACTGGAACCAGCACCCAGCCGTTTTATGAAGCGGGCGCAATTCCAACTGCTTGCGATTTCAGTGCAGGCATGATTGAAGTTGGGCGCGCGCAGTATCCGCACTTGAATTTCGTGCAGGGCGACGCCATGAATTTGCCGTTCGAAAGTAATTACTTTGACGCGGTGACAATTTCATTTGGCTTGCGGAATGTTCAAGATTCTAAGCAAGCCTTATCTGAAATGTTTAGGGTAACTAAGCCTGGCGGCCGACTTGTGGTTTGTGAATTCAGCCATCCAAGTTGGTCGCCATTTCGCACGGTTTACATGGAGTACTTAATGAAAGCCTTGCCGGCAGTGGCCAACAAGGTTTCTAGCAATCCAGATGCATATGTATACCTAGCCGAATCCATCAGGGCTTGGCCAAATCAAGTTCAGCTAAGTTCAGACATTTTGGCATCTGGCTGGGCTACCTGTGAATATCGGGATTTAACGGGCGGAATTGTTGCCCTGCACCGCGCCACCAAATAGTGGACTATCTCGCAAACCTCACCCGCAAGTGTTTTTGAATCATCCAAGCAAATAAACTAATCAAGTGTTAGTGAAATATTTCACAAACGCACAAATGCTGTAATTTCATAGGCAATTTCGGCTCTAGGATTGTTTAGCGCCAGCGATTAGCACTAGCGAAGGGTGGCTTTACTGTGGGACAGGGAAACGTCTACCTACCCATTCTCTTCTTAGGTCTTTTGGCTTTTGGCTTCGCTGCCTTTTCTGTTGCGATCTCAACAATAACTGGACCAAAAAGATATAACCGAGCAAAAGTTGATGCTTATGAATGTGGTATTCAGCCAGCTCAAACTCAACTTGGCGGCGGTCGCTTTCCAGTCAAGTACTACATCACTGCGATGTTATTCATAATTTTCGATATCGAAATTGTTTTCCTTTATCCATGGGCGGTGGGTTTTGACATCCTCGGGCTCTTTGGATTAATTGAAATGATTATTTTTGTGCTCACTGTCTTGGTCGCATACGCATTTGTTTGGCGTCGCGGCGGACTTGAGTGGGATTAAGAAATTTAGGTTAGAGGAAAACATGGGCTTAGAAGAAAAGTTACCGAGTGGAGTTTTGCTCACAACGGTTGAAGGCTTGGCTGGGTATGCCCGCAAGAATTCGTTATGGCCAGCAACTTTTGGACTTGCTTGCTGTGCCATTGAAATGATGGCCTCCGGAGCTGGCCGTTATGACTTAGCTCGATTCGGAATGGAAGTATTCCGCGCTTCACCGCGACAAGCAGACTTAATGATTGTCGCCGGCCGCGTTAGCCAAAAAATGGCTCCGGTACTTCGACAGATTTATGACCAAATGCCTGAGCCAAAGTGGGTTCTTGCTATGGGTGCTTGTGCTTCCTCAGGTGGCATGTTCAACAACTATGCAATTGTGCAAGGTGTGGATCATGTGGTTCCAGTTGACATCTACTTACCAGGATGTCCACCGCGCCCCGAAATGTTAATTGATGCGCTTCTTAAACTGCATGAGCAAATTGGTGACACCAAGTTAGGCGCCAACCGTAAACGCGAAATCATCGAATTAGAGCAAGCTGCGTTGCTGGCAACACCGGTAACAGCGCAGAAAGGGCTACTGCGATGACTAACGACGTAGTGCCCGCAGGACAACCGTTACTTGAAGTAACAGCTGTTAACCAAGGCATGTTCGGTGCATCAGGTTCGGGCGATACTTCTGGTTTTGGCGGATTGGTAACTGTAGTGCCAGTTCCAGCAGCTGCGGTCAGGCCATTTGGCAGCTACTTTGACGCAGTTGCTGATGAATTAAATGTAGCTTTGCCAGACTTTGGTACATCGTGGGATAAAGCAGTTGAAAAAGTAGTTGTCGATCGTGATGAACTTACTTTGCATATTCGGCCAAGTGAACTAGTAGCAGTTGCAAAAACGCTACGCGATGAGCCTGGGCTAAGGTTTGAGCTTTGTCTAGGGGTAAGTGGTGTGCACTATCCAGAACAAACTGGTCGCGAGTTCCATGCGGTTTATCAATTCAGATCCATCACGCACAACCGGTTAGTTCGTATCGAAGTTTCAGTTCCA
>JBIIFI010000168.1:0-3197 GCA_044237405.1 Candidatus Nanopelagicales bacterium
GGCAAGCATGGAAACTTTAATCATGAACATGCGCTGGGCCGGCTATCTGCTTTTCGCACTGGGCTTAATTAACTGGCGATATCAGAACTCTTTCGAAAAGGGAGCTCCGATTTGGATTCTTGGCCTAGCTTTAATTGCTGCCACTTACATTCCAGCTGTTTCACGGGTACTCACCACAAAGTTTGGAGTTGCGTTAACTGCGATAGTTGTCGTAACTATGGTCGCCGTTGCATTTTTTGCCTAAGGTGATTCAAGCGGGTCAAAGCGAATGATTGCTTGCACCATCATGTGATCCGAACCGCGATAATCGTTATCAAACGAACCATCATCTTTTAGGCGAAGCGCAACTTGGTAAGCATCGGCATGAAGTCGCTTACCCCGATACATCACATAATCAATACGCACTGGATCACTAGATGTGATTGGCTTTTTCGGCCAGCCAGATCGGTTGCCTCCGGTATAAGAAGTTGTGTACGCCTCACCAAAGAACTTGAATTCATTTGTTGGTGCTTCAAAGGAATCGATCCAGCCATCTTTCTCTAATTCAAACAACATGCCTTTAGGTTCACGATTGTCGTATGAATTAAAGTCCCCCATCAAAACCATTGGGGTGCCACTTAGACCATTTTCTTTATTTAATTCTTTTGCCCACTTCGTGACGGCGTCGCCAACTAATTGCCGATCTTTTTTGCCGCGAGCATTTTTCTCGTTGTTAAGGTGCAGGCTCACCGCTAAGAAAACCCCAGTGCCATTTAGACCCTCAAGGTAAGCCCAAGCAAACTCGCGATTCTTTGCGTAACGCAAGCCATCAACGATGTCGGTTAATCGTCCTTGCCCTGCCGAAGGTAACCCATCTGGAAGTTCCACCTGCCTTACTTTGTCCTTCTTGAACAAAATATTTGCTGAGTGAATGCAAGTGTTCGAGTCACAAGTATTTTTCTGCACATCAACTGGCACATAACCGCCCTTAGCAGCCATCAGGCGTACATCTTTCCAGTGACTCATCCGCTTTCCGTCTTCACCTGTGACTGGTTGGTCGGTAGCTTCCTGAAGTCCAATGACATCGGAATTTGATTCATTGATAGTGCGCCCGATTGCCTCGCGACGATTTTTCCAAGCTGGAACTGCTGTGTTAGTTGGTTTTGCGATGTTGAAAGAAGCAAAGGTCAAGCTCGGTACTGGCGCAAATGTTGGCGCCTGACTTGGAAATGGAGTCGGTTCCGAAACAACTAATGTTGGCGCTGGACTGATAGTTGGAACTACCTCAGTAGATTCTGGGATCCAATTAGAGGCTGCCGGTACTGCGATCAAGGAAATAATCACGATAAAAATTGGAATTGAAACAAACTTGCTTTTTCGCAGGTCGGTAAAGATCGAATGGTTGGGAGGTTTGGGTAAGCGCCGCCGACCGCGGTTTTCCTCACTTTTGCCCATGTCATCCACCTTAAACTAGGAACTGCAGTTCAGTATTTGCCCAAAATTAAGGGTTTTCCTTGCTTCTAGTGCGCAAAAGGGGACTTGAGCCCCTGCGCCCGTGAAGGCACTAGCACCTGAATCTAGCGCGGCTGGCAATTCTGCCACTCGCGCAAGGAATCCCACTCTACCCGTTACGAAAATGCCGATAAAAGGAGCCAAAATGCAGAGCCTACGGGCCTTTAGTGAGCCAAGTAGAATTAGGAATAGCCGAAAATTAAGCAATTTCCCCGTTGGCGAGCGATTAAGGAGTACCCGTGGGTTTACTAGACAACCTTGAGCAGCGCCTAGATCGGATCGTAAATGGCTCATTTTCCAAGGCCTTCAAGTCTGAGGTAAAGCCGGTCGAATTGGGTGCAGCTTTGCAACAGAACATTGATAACCAAGCCGAGTTTCTGGCTGGCCAAACTGTTGCGCCCAACATCTTTGTTTTCGAATTAGGTCAGGTAGATCACGACCGGTTGCTGCCCTATTTCGCCACCTTGTCGGTAGAGCTGGAAACCCTGGCAAACTCTTACGCTAGCGAGCAAAGATATACGACTGTCGCTAAAGCTCACATAACATTTTCGCTGGGCGCAGATCTTGAAACTGGAGTGTTTCGAATTCACAGTACGGCCGACGTAAAGCCCGTTAATACAAATCTCGATCAAGTCAACCCAGACCTTACGCCACAGGTACCCATGTCTACATTCACCGAGGCCGCGTCTCCCAAGTTGATTTCAATTACTGGTGAAGTTTTCAAAATCACAAAATCAATAACGAGTATCGGTCGCGGCACAGAAGCAGACATTCAAATTGATGACACAAGCGTGAGTCGACTGCATTGCGAAATTCTTTTGGGTACCGAAGTGCTCATTCGAGATTTAGGTTCAACTAATGGAACGTCAGTTGACGGTGTTCGGGCAAATGAATCTGTGGTGCGAGATGGATCAATTATCAAAATCGGAAATATTACTCTGACCTACCAAAGTCGGTGATGTGTGAATGTCAGAACTACTACTTAGTGTTTTAAGAATTGGGTTCCTGCTCGCCCTTTGGTGGTTTGTGCTCACGATTGTTTCGGTCTTGCGCCGTGACTTACAAGCTCCACGAGATGCTAAACCTTTAACACCCGCTCGCATCGGTAAGCGACCAAACCCTCGACCAAGCTTGCGGTTACAAAAAGTTTCAACAAAACTGTTGATCGTTGACGGTGCACTTGTCGGAACTGTAATTCCACTCGGTAACTCGGCGATTCTGATTGGGCGCGCGCCAGACTCCACAGTTGTTCTTGATGATGATTTTGTAAGCACACACCATGCTCGATTAACGCCAAGTGGAAAACATTGGATGGTGGAAGACCTAGGTTCGACTAACGGTACTTGGATTGACCGAACCAGAGTTTCTTCGCCAACTGTTTTAAGACCCGGTACTCAGTTGCGCATAGGTCGCACCAGCATGGAATTGAGCTCATGACGGGTTTGAATCTAAGGTTTGCCGCTCGCTCTGAAATTGGTCGAGTGCGACGAAACAACGAGGATGCCGGGTACGCTGCTAGCGATCTGCTGATAGTTGCTGATGGCATGGGTGGCCATGAAGCTGGCGAACTAGCAAGTGCCGCAACTGTTGCTGCCGTGGTTGCCGCAGCTGCAACATCTGCAGGAGCTGACGAAGTGCTAGATCAACTTGCCGAAGCAGTTATCACATCAGGGGAATACATAGCCGATGTCGTAGCAGGCAATCGA
>JBIIFI010000169.1:0-3188 GCA_044237405.1 Candidatus Nanopelagicales bacterium
TCCGCTTTACACAACAGCGGCTAAGGGCATCCCAGGCTTTGATGAATTCGGTCCAATGTGGCAACGCCGAGCTCCAATTGGTTGGGATACATCTGATCCAGTACCGACTGCTAAGGCCTGCGTAGCTATGTTCTCGGATTGGTTCCCAGCTACAACTGGAGAGATCATTCACGTCGATGGCGGCGTACACAGCCAAGGTGGACCGTGATCTGCTAGCTATCTAACTTGTCAGCCAGTTCGATCTCGGCTCGACTTATTCCCATTAAGTACAGAATGGTATCCAGGTAAGGCGAAGTTAGCGCTGAATCGGCGCGATCGCGCACGTATGGCTTTGCATTAAATGCCACGCCCAACGCCGCAGCATTGAGCATATCCAAATCGTTTGCACCGTCACCCACTGCAATAGTTCTACTCATTGGCACTTGATACTTGGCCGCAAAATCTCGCAAGGCTTGGGCTTTTCCTAGTCGATCAATGATTGGACCAGATAAATTTCCAGTTAGTTTGCCATCGACAATCTCGAGGCGATTCGCGCGCACATCCGTAACGCCTAGCTCTGCCGCAAGTGGTTCCACGACTTCAATGAACCCGCCGCTGACTAACGCAACATGAAACCCTAATCGCTTAAGTGTTCGGCACAGTGTCGCAGCGCCAGGTGTGAAATCAATGTCAGAGCGCACATCCACCAAACTTTGTGCTGAGAGTCCCCTCAATAGTGCAACGCGTCGCTCCAATGACTGGGCAAAATCGAGTTCACCATTCATGGCAAGATGCGTGATCTCGGAGACTTGCTCAGAAACACCTGCGTAACTTGCCAGCACATCAATAACTTCTTGTTGGATTATCGTGGAATCCACATCTAGGACAACAAGTTGTACACCGCGTCGATCCAAAGTTGCCGGCTGGACCGCGATGTCTATGGCATTTGATCGGGCAACGCTTGCAAGCGAAGACCGTAGTTCATCGAGTGCCACTCCTGCGACCTGAAACTCGATCGCGGTGACTGGGTACTCAGCCACTTGCCTAATGCGATCAATGTTTGCGCCATGCGAAGCAATGGCACCAGTGATTGCTGCCACCGCGTTGGGCGTCAGCGGATCTCCCAGCACAGTGACCAGTAGATTTTGCTCGCCGGTTACTGGAGTTGAACTTGTTGCTTTGGTAATTCGTAATGTCATGCCTCGCTGCGTGACAAAATCATCAATTTCTGATTGCAGCATCTCAAAGTTTGCTGGGGATTCGATCTTGAGTGTGAGTCCTAGGACCAACTCGTTTTGCAACACAATTTGCTGAAGCTGCGCAATGCTGACCGGATATGCGCTCAGAATCTGAGTTACCCCAGAAGTTGTCCCAGGGCGATCCAGCCCGCTGATAGTAAGTACCAAATACTGGTCCATCTACGCAGTCTACAAGTTCAGTAATTGTTGGTAACGCTGACTAGCAAATCGCACTAGCTTGTAACAGGCGCTGACAACTGCGATGCAACTGCTGCAAAACTTGAATCCGCATCGCATCCTTGCTTGGAGATGCGAAAACAATTGAATCTGTGATTGCTCGTTGCGCGACAATGTTAACTTTTGCTGCCAAGTCCATTGCGTCCAAGTGCTTTTTGGAAATACTCGGCGGCAAGTGCGTCAACTTAAACTCGTTGAGTGCTCTAACAGTTGCCTCATCATCAGCCACTAGATCAGCAGATGCTAGGTACTCGGTTGCAGAAGCGAGGGATTTCGTGAACTCTTTTTTAGCAAAATTGAAATCCTGATGGGTGACAGTGTGTTGACAGGAAACAACGGTCCACCCGAATTCAAATGAATTAACAAGCAAGGAGGTTTGATTAAGCGCAACGACACCCGTTTTCATCTCAAACTTTGGGGTAGCGCTAATTGGTACCCCTGAAGGATCACCAGCAATAGGCAGCCCAACTGCTACTGGCATATCTGCCGATAAGCCAAGACTCAAGACCGCCTTACAATCCAGGCTGGATTCGCCTAGTTGCTCGTCCCTTGCGCCCGCACTGGTTTCTGCCGTGAGGGTTTCGCAAGCATTTATCGCATCAGTTTGCGTCACCGCACCTCTGCGAGCGGCATTAATCCAAAGGGCAAGGTTGATCGCAATTGGGGCGGTACTGACTTCGGGCATGTGGATACCTTACGCGAAATCGGTACGGGGCAAGGCAGTAGATTTACTACGTGGTTGAGATTTTGGACTTACAGAGTGTCACAGTGCGCCGTGGTGCTACTGAGATATTGAGCCATGTGTCTTGGCAAGTGTCAGCAGGTCAACGCTGGGTTGTAATGGGATCTAACGGAGCTGGAAAAACCACACTAATGCAGATTTGCTCTGGATACATGCATCCAACTAGTGGTCTAGCGCGAATCCTTGGCTACGAACTAGGCAAGACAGATTTACGAGAGCTCCGCACACTGGTAGGTATTTCAAGTGCAGCAGTGGCTGCATTATTACCGGCGCAAGAAACAGTTCTTGACAGCGTTTTAACTTCCGCCTATGGCATATCGGGAAGGTGGCGAGAGCGGTACGACCAAGTTGATCGAGATCGTGCGCACGAATTACTAGGTGACTGGGGACTAACCGCCTTAGCTGGGCGCCGCATTGGAACGTTGTCCGAAGGTGAACGAAAGCGAGTTCAAATAGCACGGGCATTGATGTGTGACCCTGAGTTATTGATTTTGGATGAGCCAGCCGCTGGCCTTGATGTCGGTGGTCGAGAAGACCTAGTTGAGCGCCTAGCTGTACTTGCTGCAGATCCAAATGCGCCAAGTTTGATTCTGGTTACCCATCACGTCGAAGAAATACCACCTAATTTCACACATGCATTACTGCTTAAATCTGGTCAAGTTAGTGCGCAAGGCTTGGTTTCTGAAACCGTAACAAGCGCACCAATGTCGCAAGCCTTTGATACCGCTCTTGTTGTTGAATACGGGGATGGGCGTTGGTATGCCCAGAAGCGAACGCCAAGTAAAGGTCGGCGTGCTCGTGATTAAGGCTTACGGACAATTCTCACGCACAATTCCCATGGACAATTCCCATGGACAATTCCCATGGACAATGTCCATGCACAATGCATCAAACCAGCAGTCTTGAGATAATGAAACCGTGACCGAGATAACAGATGTGCTTTCCTCATGGCTAAGTGCCGAGGAGTTAGAACATGCCCGAGCACGGTTGCC
>JBIIFI010000170.1:0-3177 GCA_044237405.1 Candidatus Nanopelagicales bacterium
CCTGTTTCCGCATCCAGGTGAGGCTTACGCCAAAGTCGGAATCGGTGCTGGTCACAGCGTTGGCGAAATCACCGCAGCGGCCGCAGCAAATGTTATTTCTGCGGAGCAAGCCATGGTTTTAGTACGTGAACGTGGCAATGCTATGGCTGCTGCTGCTAACGCCACGCCAACTGGAATGTCGGCAGTCTTAGGTGGCGAGCGCGATGAAGTAATCGCCAAATTAGCCCAGCACGGTCTTACGGCAGCAAACGAAAATGGCGCAGGTCAAATTGTTGCAGCTGGAACTTTAGAACAACTTGCCGCTCTCGAAGCTGATCCACCTGCAGGTGCGCGAGTTCGCCCACTTTCGGTAGCTGGCGCATTCCACACCAGCCACATGGCGCCGGCTGTTGGTATCTTGGCCCAGCACGCCAAAGCGATTTCAACTCATGATGCGCGCAGTCGAATTCTTTCCAATGCTGATGGCACAGTTGTACAAGATGGTCGCGAAGTATTAAAGCGATTAGTCACTCAAGTCAGTAATCCAGTGCGCTGGGATCTATGTATGCAAACCATGCTTGATCTAGGTGTTACTGGCTTAATTGAATTACCACCGGCTGGAACTTTAGTAGGACTAGCAAAGCGAGCGATGCCAGGTGTTGAATGCGTTTCGCTTAAAACTCCTGATGACATGCCAGCTGCACTTGATTTGATTGCTCGTCATGGCACCGAAACTGCGGTAACTGACTCTCCTACTTGGCGCTTAGTAGTTGCGCCGTTTAAGGGAACTATTGAATTTAATGTCAGTGAAGAACCTGGCACCGTTCTTGATGGCAAAACTAAAGTTGCCACAATTCGCACATTGCGCGATGAGTACGAAGTTCAAGCACCACACGGTGGCACCATCGTGGAATGGCTTGTAACAGATGGTGACCCAGTTAATCCTGGTCAGCCGTTACTTCGCCTGCACCCAAAGGCTGGTTCATGATCACGTTAAACACCCCAGCCCCAATTGCACACGCTGGGATCCTAGGCCTTGGCGTGTTTCGACCAGAACGCGTTGTAACTAACGATGAGATCTGTCTAAAAATTGATTCCAATGATGAATGGATTCGGGAGCGCTCCGGAATCATTGAACGCCGTCATGCTGATGCCAATGAGCATGTAGTTTCTATGGCAACTGCAGCTGCGCGTAAGGCACTCGCTGATGCGGGCATCACTGCTGCACAATTAGATCTAGTAATGGTGGCTACAGTTACGCATCGTTACCAAACTCCATCAGCCTCGGTTGAAGTGGCTGCGGCGCTCGGTGCTGTAAATGCAGCGGCCACCGATACTTCAGCTGCCTGCGCTGGCTTTTGCTATGGCCTTGGTATTGCTGATGGCATGATTCGCTCTGGTGTAGCTAAATACATCTTGCTAATTGGCGCCGAAAAACTTTCCGAGATTGTTGACTTCACCGACCGAGGTACCGCATTCTTGTTCGCCGATGGCGCCGGCGCAGTAATTATTGGTCCATCGCAGACTCAAGGAATCGGTCCTACTATCTGGGGCGCAGATGGTACGCAACTAGATGCGATCATCATGGAGCCAGATGTGTTCACTGCAGAACACACTGGCAAGCCTTCGGTATTAACTATGCAAGGTCAGCAAGTGTTCCGCTGGGCAGTTGGGCAAATGGGCGATGTGTGTGCCCAAGCAATGGCTGCAGCTGGAGTGACCGTAAATGACTTAGCGGCTTTTGTGCCACACCAGGCCAACAATCGCATCACTGATGCTTTGGTTAAGCAACTAGATCTGCCAGATCATGTCGCAATCGCCCGGGACATTCAATACTCAGGAAACACCTCAGCTGCCTCAGTGCCACTAGCGCTCGATCGCCTACGCGAAAACGGCGAAGTTAAGAGCGGCGACTTAGTTTTGATGGTCGGCTTTGGTGCTGGTCTAGTCCACGCTGCGCAAGTAGCACTCGTCCCATAAGTTTCGAGAGTCGAAAGATTTTCGAATAACGACCCGCACACCGCGGGAAGTCCATTACTAAAGGAGATAACTATGTCGCAGGACATCCTCGCGGGTCTAGCCGAAATCGTAAATGAAGTTGCCGGCATCCCAGCAGAATCAGTCCAGATGGAAAAGTCATTCGTAGATGACCTTGACGTTGACTCATTGTCAATGGTTGAAGTTGTTATGGCTTGTGAAGACAAGTTTGGCGTAACTATTCCAGACACTGAAGTTAAGAACCTAAATACTGTTGCTGATGCAGTTAACTACATCGCTGCCAACAAGGCGTAAAAAGTTTTGATGCGGGCGGGTGATCAAAAGTTACCCGCCCCATAAAAACTATGGCTAGACCCGAAATAGCAATATTCGTATGCACTACTTGAAATTGAAAGGTCGACAACAATGAGCCGTACGGTTGTCGTTACAGGGCTTGGCGCCACTACCCCATTGGGTGGCGACGTAGCTTCAACATGGGACTCGCTACTTGCTGCGCGTTCCGGAATACATTTACTGGATGATCCACGCTTTGCCGATCTTCCAGTGCGCATTGCAGCCACTGCAAAAGTAGATCCAGAGAGCATTCTGGAACCACATGAAGTCCGTCGCATGGACCGTTCCCAACAACTTGCCCTAATCGCTGCTCGCGAAGCATGGGCTGATGCTGGTGCACCTGAAGTCGATCAAGCACGCATGGGCGTTGCTGTTGGCACCGGTGTTGGTGGCGCAATCTCGCTGATGGAGCAGTACGACATTCTGCGGGATCGAGGCGCTTCGCGCGTTTCTCCCATGACAGTTCCAATGCTGATGCCAAATGGCCCAGCTGCTGTGATTGGTCTTGAATTAGGCGCAATGGCTGGAGTTCATACTCCGGTTTCAGCTTGTGCCTCTGGCGCCGAAGCAATTGGCTATGGCGCCGAGATGATTCGCACTGGTCGCGCCGATGTTGTGATTTGTGGTGGCACTGAAGGTTGCATTCACCCACTAACAATTGCCGCCTTTGCTGCCATGCGCGCACTTTCGACTTTGCATGAAAATGCAGCGGGCGCATCTCGCCCGTTTGATCGCGATCGCGATGGCTTTGTTATGGGCGAGGGCGCAGCAATTATCGTCCTGGAATCTGAAGAGTTTGCTAAGGCGCGCGGCGCAAAAATTTATGCTACTTACGCTGGTCAAGGTATTGCTGCTGATGCTCATCAC
>JBIIFI010000171.1:0-3167 GCA_044237405.1 Candidatus Nanopelagicales bacterium
ACTGCTCAAGTACTGATTGACTTAGGCCAACAAGCTCAGCCAACTCACTAATGCGCTGGTTCTCTTGACCTTGCGCTAATTTATGCAGCTGAAGTGGTTCAACCAAAATCGATGAAATTGACTGGCGAGGATCCAGTGATGCGTAAGGGTCTTGAAATACCAGTTGGATACGGCGGCGTGCTGCGCGTAACTCTTTAGCCGTCAGCTTCGAAAGATCCTGCCCGTCAACCAATACTGAACCGGAGGTCGGAGTCACCAGGTTTACCAGGCACCGCCCGACGGTTGACTTTCCGCAACCTGTTTCGCCTACTAATCCCAGAGTTTTGCCGCGTTCAAGAGTGAGCGAGATTCCGTTAACAGCCTTGACCGTGTTTGTTTCCCTTCGCAACAGGCCGCCACGAACTGGATACTCCTTAACTAGGTCACGAACTTCCAATACAGGTGACATCAGTTCGCCTCCTGATCCCGAACTAAATGACAGCGCGCTATGTGCTCTGGCCCTGCTTTATGAACAATAGGAATTTCGGTATCGCACTTGCCTGCGACGGCTACCGAGCAGCGCGGATGGAATGAGCAACCCGCAGGGCGCTGGGCTGGTGACGGTTGAAAGCCCGGTATTCGATAAAGCGGTTCGGAACGATTCCTGGCATCAAGACGTGGCAATGAGCCAAGTAATCCGCGTGTGTAAGGGTGCGCTGTTTCATAGAAGACAGAGTCCACTCCTCCTTCTTCAATCACATCACCTGAATACATGACTGCGACTCGGTTTGCGAAACCTGCGATCACTCCTAAGTCGTGCGTGATTAGCATTAGCGAGCTACTTGTACGATCTTGAATTCGACTTAAAACATCGAGAATTTGCGCCTGCACAGTCACATCCAGCGCTGTTGTGGGCTCATCAGCGATGATTAGATCTGGTTCGTTTGCCACGCACATTGCGATTAAGGCGCGTTGTCGCATTCCACCAGAAAACTCATGCGGGTAATTGTCTACTCGAGTTTCTGGTTGTGAAATGCCGACTAAATCTAATAAATCCACTGCGCGGCTGCGAAGTTCTGATCTAGACAGGCTGTTGTCATGAACACTTATCGCTTCAGCAATTTGCTTTCCAACCGTGTGTACGGGATTTAGCGCAGTAAGCGCGTCTTGCGCAATAACTGCTAAACGTTTACCGCGCAATTCCCTAAGCTCAGATTCTTTTGCCCCAATAAGCTCTTGGCCAAGAAATCGAATAGACCCAGATACTTCAGCGTTCGCAGGAAGTAGTCCCATAATCGCCGCACTAGTCAAACTCTTGCCAGAACCGGACTCTCCCACTACGCCTAACGACTCGCCTCTGGCGATGCTTAGAGACAAATTTCGAATGGCAAAAAAGTCATCGCCTTCTCGCATGTGGAAAAAAACGGATAAGTCATTGACTTCGAGCAAAGTTTCGTTTGTGGAATCGTGTGTCATTTACGTTTCCTGCCTTGCATTGATCCTGATCCAGAGCGTGGATCTAATGCATCGCGCAGACCATCACCAACAAAATTCACAGCTAGGACTGCGATCAAGATAAACAAGCCAGGGAAATAGAGAAGATAAACCTTTGAAGTTCCGATTAATCCTGAAGCTTGGCTAAGCATGTTGCCCCAACTTGTCTGAGGCGGTTGCACTCCAAATCCCAAGAAACTTAAAGTTGACTCGATGATGATCGCAGACGCCACGGCTAGGGCAACATTGACTGCTATGACTCCACCTAAATTTGGTAATACGTGTTTCCAAATTATCTGACGATCATTGGCGCCTATTACTCGAGCAGCCTCGATAAATTCACGTTCGCGCAGTGATAGCACTTGGCCTCGTACGACGCGTGCGATATAGGTCCAACCGATTAGGGATAGCACCAGAACAATCGAAAATGGATTGCGACCGAGGCCCTGAAGTACAAGTGCAAGTAAGGCGATAGCAGGAACCACAAGAAACAAGTCTGTAATTCGCATAAACAGGTTATCTACCCAGCCGCCTCGATAACCTGCGACCATTCCAACAAGCACGCCTATCGCCGTAGAAATGAGTGCGACCGAAAGTGCCAGCAAAAGTGAAACTTGCCCTGCATAGAGAATTTCGGTTAGATAATCGCGCCCCAAATCATCTGTTCCAAGTAAGTGCTCAAACGATGGTGGCACTGGGCCCAGCAATAGATCCTGCTGATTTTTTGGGTAGGGAGCAAATAAAGGTGCCCCAAAGCATGCAATAAAAAGCAAAAACAAAATTAGGCCACCAAGTAAAGCCAACCTATGCCTGATGAACCTTTGTAAAAATTTCCTTCTACCTTTTGTTGACGTCTTTGCCAATGCAGTTTCTTTGCTCATGTCAGACGCACGCGTGGATCTAATAGGCCGTAAGCAATGTCTGCCACCAAGTTGAGAACTATAACTGCAGCTCCTGTAACAAGCATCCAAGGAAGTAACACAAAAACGTCACCGGCAAGAAGTGAATCAAGGAAAAGTCGACCCATTCCGGGTATAGAAAAAACTTGCTCAGTTACCAAAAGTCCACCGACTAGTAGTGCCGCGTCTATGGAAACAACAGTAACTAAAGGTCCCCAGGAATTTCGTAGCGCATGGTTTATCACCACTCGCCGTCGTGGCACACCCTTTGCTCGGGCGGTGCGAACGTAATCACTTGAAAGTGCATCCAACATAGAGGCTCGAGTAAATCTGCTCCAGGTTGCAACTAAGCCAACAGTTAGCGTCAGAACTGGCAACACCATATGGCGAGCAGTATCAATAAATGTCGGGTCTTCTCCAGCCGAACTTAGCCCAACGAAAAAGAATAAGGGCTCATCCCATCCAAACAATTGCTGTGGATAAACAGCTAGGAATTGAATCAGAATCAGCCCAAACCAAAACGCAGGAAGTGCAAGTCCCAAATATGAAATACCTGTGAGCGCATAGTCCGAAAATGAATACTGTCGAACTGCTGACCAAACTCCAAGGATGACAGCCACAATAATCGCAAACACCAATCCCCAAATAAGCAATTCAAGTGTGACCGAAAGTGCCGATTGGATCATCGGACGCACTGAGCCTGATGTGCGACTGCTAACTCCCCAGTCTCCAGAAACAAACCCGGAACGCCATCGCCAGTACTGCGGGAGAATGCCTTGAGCTAGTCCATGACGC
>JBIIFI010000172.1:0-3158 GCA_044237405.1 Candidatus Nanopelagicales bacterium
TGCTTCCGAAAAACTGGATCGTGACTTATCGCAAATTGTTGGTGTCCCATCGTTGCTTCGAGGACAAGGCTTTACCGCTGGAACCAAATTAATCAGTGCCTCGGTTATGCCAGCAGATCTAAAGACCCAACTGGCATTGGAGCTTTCCGAAGGTGAACACATATTTGATGTAGTGCGAATTCGTTTGGCAGACAGCATTCCAATTTCACTAGAGCACGCAAGATTTCCAGCAGATATGTTTCCGGGCCTTTTAGAGCGGCCATTAGGCCATTCGATTTATGAACTACTGAGTAAGCATTATGAAACCGTGCCCGATGAAGCGGTTGAGCAAATTGACATAATAAATGCCACAACGGATGAAGCGCGGATCTTGGAAGTACCTTTGGGATCGCCATTGCTATCTGTCACCCGAACCACTTTGGATAGTCATGGTAGGAAGATTGAATACTCACACGATTTGTTCCGAGGGGATCGCACTCGGATCACGGTGCGCACTAAGGGTAGACCAGCAACCTCCGATCAACCTGGTGAGCGCGGCAGAATCGTTGAGTTGAAAGACATTTAAGTCACATTTCGCTGACGTATTTCGATTCTTGAGATTGGATACAATCAGTAAGTGGGCGCTTTAGACGGTTTAGTGGTGGCAGATTTCACACGAGTTTTAGCTGGTCCGTATGCAACTATGTTGCTCGGTGATTTGGGTGCCACAGTTATAAAGATTGAACGCCCCGAAGTTGGCGACGACACCAGGCACTGGGGACCGCCTTATGATCCTGCCGGTCGCGCCACATACTTTGAATCGGTAAATCGAAATAAGACATCAGTTGCAATCGACATGACTAGCGCTGAAGGACTTGCCGAAGCGCGAGAGTTAATCAAACGCGCTGACATCGTGATACATAATTTTCCGCCAAGTAATAGTGTGAAATTTGGTTTGGATTATGCAAGTGTCAAAGAGTTAAAACCCGAAGTGATTTACTGCTCGATTACCGGATTTGGATCCGGAGCTGGCGCACAAATGCCGGGGTATGACTTACTTGTCCAAGCAATGGGTGGCTTGATGAGTGTTACTGGTCCGGGGCCAGGGCAACCAACAAAAGTTGGCGTTGCACTCGTTGACGTAATTACCGGAATGCATGCCACGATCGGTATCTTGGCGGCTCTTAATCATCGAAACATTTCTGGCGAAGGTCAGGAAATCGAAGTTAACTTACTTTCTTCACTGCTATCTGCAATGGTTAATCAAGCAAGCTCATATGTATCTGGTGAAGTGGTCCCCGGAATTCTTGGAAATGCACATCCATCAATTACGCCTTACGAGGTTTATCAAACTGCAGATCGACCAGTGGTGATTGCTGTAGGCAATGACGGTCAGTTTGCAAAACTATGTGACGCATTAGGGATCGCAGAAGTTTCGAGCGACCCGAGATTCTTAACTAACCCAGATCGAGTCGAACATCGCGTTGCGCTAAATGAATTGCTAAATGCCGAATTCAGCAAACTTGGCGCAGATCATTGGTGGCAACATCTTTCCGAAATTGGCGTTCCATGCGGTCCGATCAATGCCTTGGATGATGCGTTTAAGTTTGCTGAGTCACTTGGCCTCAATCCAGTTATCACAATGAATCAAGATGGCGAAATGCGAAAACAAGTTGCAAACCCAATAACGTTTTCCAAAACTCCAGTTAGGTATGCCGTAGCACCCCCAAGTTTGGATGAAGCATGAGTGAAACTGTTACCGCACAAGAATTAGTTCTGCGAGAACTTCGAGTTCAAATTGCCTCTGGTCAACTCGAACCTGGTCAACAGGTAATTCAAGATTCATTAGCTGCAACACTTGGAGTCAGCCGGGTACCTCTGCGGGAAGCATTAAAAGTTCTTGAGGGCGAGGGTCAGGTGACCTATCACCCGCATCGTGGGTATTTCGTTGCGGATTTAAGTGTTGATGACTTGGTTGAGGTTTACCGGATTCGATCGCTGCTTGAAGATGAAGCAATTCGAGTTGGCGTCCCACTTCTAACTGATGAAGACATTGAGTATCTCGAAGACATCTTGAATGACGTTGAATCGGCTGCTAAATCTCAGGATGTATCGGCAGTAACTGCCGCCAATCGCAGATTCCACTTTGCGCTCTTTGAAGCCAGCAACATGCCTCGGCTAGTTCGCCTAATCAAGAATCAATGGGATGCAACTGATGCCTACCGAGGCGTTTACTTTGCAGCCCCAGCAAATCTTGCACACATGAACCAGGAACACCGAACTATGATCCAGGCCCTGAAGGCTAGAGATGTTGAAAAGTCCATTGCGCTACAGGCTGCCCATCGCGAAAACTCGGTGTCAGTTGTAAGCCAAGTAATTAAGAAACCTTAGCCATTCCTTGGTGGGGGATTTCCTTAATTTACAAGGCTTTCGCTAGTCTTACTTTGTATGACCCCACAGGAATTAGCTGGCCACATTAGGGCTGCTTTGCTTACGGCAATTTCCAGTGGTCAATTGGATTTATCTCCTGAGGACGTACCTGCAGAGATTGTGGTTGAACGTCCCAAAAATCTAGATCATGGTGATTGGGCAACCAATGTCGCCATGCAGGTTGGTAAGAAGGCGGGATTGAATCCGCGCGCGGCTGCGGAAATCTTGCAGCCATTTCTGCAGGCACTTCCTGGTGTGGAAGCAGTCGAAATCGCTGGCCCAGGATTTATTAACTTAAGTCTTTCTGCCGCTAGCCAAGGTGAATTAGCGCGCGACATTGTTGCCAAGGGCAAGGATTTTGGTCGTGGCACGCAACTAGCTGGCAAGAAGATAAATGTGGAATTCATTTCGGCGAATCCAACTGGACCATTACATCTTGGACACACTCGATGGGCAGCGGTTGGAGATGCAATTGCACGAGTCTTAGAAGCTGAAGGCGCGCAATCTGCTCGCGAGTTTTACATTAATGACCTTGGTGTCCAGATGGATAAGTTTGGAACTTCGGTAAAGGCTGCTGCGCTTGGTGAAAAAATTCCAGAAGATGGTTACCACGGCGCTTACATTCCTGAACTTGCCGAGCAAATTGTTTCACAGAATCCAGGAATCAAAGACTTACCTGAACCACAACGAAGCGATGCTTTTCGCGACGCAGCGTACGAACTTCAACTTGCTGATCAAAAGCGCGTGCT
>JBIIFI010000173.1:0-3135 GCA_044237405.1 Candidatus Nanopelagicales bacterium
AGGGTTACTGGCGCCTTCAACAAAATCACTTTTCGCGGGAATTGAACTTGCCGACTCAATCACTATGGATCCACATAAGTGGTGGTTTGCACCCTTTGATGTGGCAGCAATTTTGTATCGCAACCCGAGGCTCGCTGCTACTGTCCACACTCAAGACGCGTCCTATCTAGATGTATTGCATGAAGATGATGACGTGATTAATCCAACCGACTTGGCTTACCACTTAACTAGACGCGCACGCGGGTTGCCGATTTGGTTCTCGGTAGCTGTTAACGGCACTAAGGCCTATAGCGATGCGGTTGAGGCTTCAATTCAATTAACCCGCGAAGTGGTAGAGCTTGTTCGCGCTCACCCGGAGCTGGAGTTAGTAATTGAGCCAAACTTGTCGGTAGTTTTATGGCGAAAAATTGGCTGGGAAGCAAAGGATTATCGAGAATTACAAGATCGATTGATTTCTACTCAGGTTGCTTTTGTGACGCCAACTTCGTGGCAAGGTGAGACGGTAGGTCGCTTCGCGTTTGTTCATCCAGGCACCACAATCGAGATGATTCAGGAAGTTTTCGCCGCACTATAAGTAAGAGAGAATAGAAGCGTGACAAACGTTGTAATCATCGGTGGCGGGCCAGGCGGTTATGAGGCAGCGCTCGTAGCAGCTCAACTCGGTGCGCAAGTGACTCTAATCGAACGCGACGGTCTCGGTGGGGCAGCCGTATTAACTGATGTTGTGCCGAGCAAGGCTCTAGTAGCTGTAGCTGAGGCTGTGATTGACACTCGAGGCAGTTCGGTTCTGGGAGTACATACCTCAGATGTCACAGTTGATTTGGCCGAGGTCAATACCAGGCTCAAGAAATGGGCAGCAGCCCAAAGTGCTGACATTCATGATCGTCTGATTTCCGAAGGCGTCAAAGTAATTCTTGGACAGGCAAAACTAAAGTCTGCCAGCGAAGTATCGGTAGTCATGCAAGACCAAACTAGTGTCGAATTGGCAGCGGATGTAATTTTGCTGGCAACAGGTGCGCGGCCACGCGAGCTAGCAACTGCTGTAATTGATGGCGATCGCATTGTTAATTGGAAACAGCTATATGACTTTTCGGAGTTGCCAAAAGAATTAATTGTTGTTGGCTCCGGTGTGACTGGCGCCGAATTCGCTGGTGCCTATCAAGCTCTCGGTTCCCAAGTAACTTTAGTTTCATCGCGCGATCAAGTTTTGCCAGGTGAGGATTCTGATGCTGCCAAAGTAATTCAGGATGTGTTTGCTAAGCGAGGTATGCAAGTGCTGGCTCAGGTTCGAGCGAATCAAGTTAGCCGAACAGAGTCTGGTGTGGCAGTGGAGCTTAGTTCTGGCGAGGTGATTTATGGAACTCATTGCCTGATGGCTGTTGGATCCCTGCCTAATACCGAAGATCTAGGTTTAGCTGAATGTGGAATTACAACCAACAATGCAGGATTCATTGAGGTTGATAAAGTCTCACGCACAAATGTCCGCGGAGTTTATGCAGCCGGCGACTGCACTGGTGTACTCATGCTGGCTTCGGTGGCGGCAATGCAGGGACGAATTGCAATGTGGCATGCCCTTGGTGATTCGGTTCATGCCTTGAACTTAGAAACAGTTTCGAGCAATGTTTTTACCGATCCAGAAATCGCTACAGTCGGCGTAAGCCAGAGTGCTATTGATCTGGGAATCGAAATCGCTTCAGTAATCATGCTGCCACTTGCCACTAATGCACGAGCTAAAATGCAAGGAATCTCGGAGGGCTTTATAAAGCTGTTTTGTAAGCCAGATACCGGCGTGGTCGTTGGCGGCGTAGTTGTAGCGCCAAAAGCAAGTGAGCTGATTTTTCCAATTGCATTAGCCGTAACTCATCGATTAACTGTTGACCAAATTTCACAGACCATCACGGTTTATCCATCGCTATCAGGATCAATCGCGGAGGCAGCGCGACAGTTACATCACGCTGAGGTACCTATTACTACTTAATTTCCATCAGTGCGGTACCAGTTGGGACAGTAGTTCCCACTTCTGCAGATAACCCTGTGATTACGCCCGACTTATGCGCAGTCAACGGCTGTTCCATTTTCATAGCTTCTAACACAACCAGTAAGTCGCCCTGAGCAACTTCCTGCCCCTCGGCAACTGCAATCTTGACAATTGTTCCTTGCATCGGCGCCACGACTGTGTCACCACTTCCAGCAGCTCCGGATTTCTTGCCAATCTTGCGAGCTGGCTTCTTGCTGCCACCTGTTGAGCCAATGGACATGTCGCCAGGTAAAACCACTTCGATACGTCGACCATTAACTTCAACTGTGATTGGGTTTCTAGTTTCAGGTTCGGAAAGTTCGCCGGCGTTACCGGAGAATGCTGGAATTGTGTTGTTGAATTCGGTTTCGATCCAACGGGTATGAACTGAAAATGGGGTAGCAGCATCGGCTGGCGCAAATGCTGGATCACTAACAACTGCGCGGTGGAAAGTTAGCGCGGTGGCAATGCCATCAATTTCAAACTCAGCCAGCGCTCGGCGGGAACGCTCAAGTGCTTCTTGTCTATCCCGACCGGTAACTATTAATTTCGCTAATAACGAGTCAAAGTTTCCACCGATTACATCACCTTTGGCAAAGCCTGAATCAAGACGCACTCCAGGTCCACTTGGTGGATTCCAGACAGTGAGTGAACCAGGAGCAGGCAAGAAACCACGACCCGGATCTTCGCCATTAATTCGGAACTCAATGGAATGTCCGCGCAACACTGGGTCGCTGTAGCCAAGAGCTTCACCTTGGGCAATTCGGAACTGCTCGCGCACTAAATCTATGCCGGCAACTTCTTCGGAAACTGGATGCTCCACCTGAAGCCGGGTATTTACTTCAAGGAAGGAAATGGTGCCATCAACACCGATCAAAAACTCGCAAGTTCCAGCACCAACATATTTTGCTTCCTTCATGATTGCTTTGCTGGAAGCATAAAGCTCATCAATTTGTGCCTGAGATAAAAATGGTGCTGGCGCCTCTTCAACCAATTTCTGATGTCTGCGCTGTAGTGAGCAATCGCGTGTTGAAACAATTACTACGTTGCCATGTTCATCAGCAAGACACTGCGTTTCGACGTGACGTGGATTATCTAGGTAACGTTCAACAAAACAT
>JBIIFI010000174.1:0-3086 GCA_044237405.1 Candidatus Nanopelagicales bacterium
ACTAGAAGTTTCCTTGACATCAACTGAATTCCAGCTTTTGGAATTACTAATGCGTAATTCTGGTCGCGTAATTAGTCGACAGCAAATATTGCGAGATGTCTGGAACACTGATTGGTCCGGTTCCACTAAGAATCTTGATATGCACCTATCGGCATTGCGGCGCAAATTAGGTGAAGAAGGCGAACACATTTCGACAGTTCGCGGTCTTGGATTTCGATTCGACCGGAAATAATAATGGAACAACGACTTTTTCGATTTTTCTTATTAGCTATTGCCCCATTCGTCTTACTGTTTGGTTTGGTCGCAAACTTTTGGATTACTAGTTCTGGGCAAAACTCAAATCCAGAAGCAACCTGGATCGGTTCAACTCCACTTAGTTTTGGTGTGCAAGCCTTGGTCGCACTCCTTGCCACATTTGCAGTCATCACTTTGAAGCAGCTATCTAGAGTCTCAGTTCGGCCAGTGAATGCTCTGTTGAATGAAGTGCAAACAATTACGGCGCAACAAGCAGTTTCGCCACCACAGTCAACTGGTCTGGCCGAGATTGATATCACTTTGCAAAATCTATTTCTGGCAGCAACTGATGCCCAGCGCAGATTAGATGCTGAGCGAACTCTGGCCGCAGATGTCTCACATCAGCTGCGTTCCCCTCTTACTGCGCTTTCGCTTCGACTTGAACAAATCGTGCAAGACACTTCAGATACTCAGGTTCACGATGATGCGGTGGCTGCCCTCAACCAAGTAGATCGACTAGTTCGATTGGTTGAAGGCCTCCTTACGACTTGGCGCTCGACGTCAGACCGTGAACTTTCTGAAATTGATATCTCAAAGTTCTTGGCAACTGTGCAGGAGCGATGGCAATCGCGGCTCCAGTCTGCAGGCAGAAACATAGAAGTTTTTAGTGAGCCAAAATTGATTGCCCTGGGTACACCTGAAATACAAGACCTAGTGATTTCAGTACTGATCGAAAATTCCTTGCAACACGGTGCTGGAACTATTCGCATAACGTCTCGGGATTACCAGTCTTGGGTATTGATCGAAATTAGCGATCAAGGTGATGGCATTACACCTGACATTGAAAGTTCCTTGATGGTTCAAGGAACTACAACAGGTGGCACCGGATTAGGTTTAGCGTGGGCACGTTCTCAAGTTGCAAGCGATGGTGGCCGTCTTGAGTTGCGTAACCTCAAGCCAGCCGCATTTGGAATATTTCTAATGTCAGCGACTAAATAACTTTAGGAATTTTTCGCGGAACTAGTTTCATCATGGGGGAATACCCAATTGTGATATCCCCAGAATCTAAATATGGTGCCAAGCACTAGACCGATTAGATTTGCGCTGATGTTGTCAGCAAGTGCACTTTTGAATCCAAGCAGGTAATGACTGACCCAAAGGCAAGACAAGGAAATTGCCATACCAACTGCGTTGAAAAGAAAAAAGAGGGTGTATTCGCGTCGAAACTTAGTGCGCGGGCGATGTTTGAAAGTCCAATGTCGATTTCCAAAAAATGCAAACGTAGTGGCGACTAAAACGCTGATAACTTTTGCAGTTAATGGTTTGTCATATAGCGGGCCTTCACCACCGATAAATCGCAAAAGATTGAAAATGATTAGATCAATCAGATAGGCAAAGAGCCCAATTACGCCAAATTTGCCTAGTTCTTTGCGCAGGCTTACAAATAGTTTCGGCTTTGGCACCCCCCTAGATTAGCCAAGTATTAAAGGCAAATAAGCCAACGGTGTCTCAGTGCAGGGGAATTGGGGTAAATTTACTGTTCTAGCAAGATTTAAGGAGTGCCGTTATGGGCCAACGCATATTGGTGATCGAGGACGATCAATCAATTGCTGAAATGGTGGGCATCCTGCTTCGCGGCGAAGGCTTTGAAGTCTCATATTGTGCTGATGGCCTGCAGGCAATGAATGCGTTTCAAGTAGTTGCGCCAGACCTAGTGCTACTTGATTTGATGTTGCCTGGACGAGATGGCATCGAAATCTGTAAAGCAATTAGGCAATCAAGTGGCGTCCCAATTGTGATGCTCACTGCGCGTAGCGACTCTACCGATGTTGTGAAAGGCCTTGAAGCTGGCGCTGATGACTACATTGTTAAGCCAATGAAGAACGAAGAACTGCTGGCCAGAATTCGGGCTCGGTTACGCAGTATCGATCCGGCGTCTACTAACACGATTCAAGTAGGCGACTTGGTAATCGATGTTGCAGGACACAGCGTTAAGCGTGGCGCTACTTCGATTTCGCTAACAGTTTTGGAATTTAAACTTTTGCTGACGTTAGCAAAGCGTCCGTGGCAAGTATTTTCTCGAGAAGCACTTTTAGAAGAAGTTTGGGAATACCAAAATGCTGCGGATACCAGACTTGTTAACGTTCACGTACAGCGACTTCGAGCCAAAGTAGAAGTTGATCCTGAACATCCTGAAATCGTCGTCACAGTTCGTGGCGTCGGATATAAAGCAGGGCAAACCTAGATCGTGAGCAGTCCAGCTCAAACTAGTTTTCCAAATTCGTCAGCTTGGCGACGCAATCTGCAGTTGCGACTGGTTTCCATCACTTTTTTGATTTCCATATCAGTTTTAAGTGCTGTCGGCTTTTTGTTACTCAATCGGGTAACTACGGGATTACTTGAAACTAAGCAGCAAAGCGCAATTGCTGAAGCTACGGCGGCAAGTTTAGAAGTTCAGCGGCTACTTGATGCTTCCGACTCGGGGCTGGTTGCTCCTAATAACACTCGACTTGTGGACTCGGTAATTACTGCGCTTGCAGTTCGATCGGGCTCACCTGGTATCTACGATGCACTGTTCCTTGGCGATCCAGAATTAGTCGGCGCACCTGAGCGTGGAACTGAGTTAATTTCGCAGGAATCCATTCCAGCGGATTTACGAACGGCTGTTCGGGAAAGTAAGCGACAAGCTTGGGTGTATGCGCCATTACTTTACGAAGTTGGCGAATCTAAACCAGGAATCGTTATTGGCTCTCCAGTAAACATTCCAAGAGTCGGATCATATGAATTGTATTTATTGTTTCCACTCGACAAAGAACAAAATACCATTGATTTGGTCGGCAAAGGTGTTGCAG